>CAZWGG010000072.1:0-13122 GCA_964633305.1 uncultured Bacteroidales bacterium | reverse complement strand
TGCGGAACAACACCCGCTCATATTAAGGCTATAAAAGAAGCCATAAATAACCTATAAATTAATTGATAATAATCTAAAATCAAATATTAATGTCGTATAGCCCAAAATTCTTATCCACAGCAATCGGTAGCATGCCTTTTGATAATTCCAAGCATGCTATTGATATTTCATTATCATCATTAGATGCCCCTATATGGCCACAGTTATCATATTACGGATTAAATGAACAAATGGAAATACAATATTCTGAAGGAATGCCATGCATTGTTATTGATAAAGAGCAAAAACGAATGTATTTTGATACTTCAGGAGATTATTCCGAAAAATTTGCAGAATTTTATGAGGTTTATTTATCTGCCATGGACCCAGATGAAGGAAATGGCGATTGCACTGCATTGGCAATTTCTCCTGATTTTTCAAAAGGAATATATGTACTGGAAGAAAGACTAAAAACCACGGGCAAAAAATTACCCTGGTTAAAAGTACAAACTACCGGACCATGCAGTTTTGCCCTTACCATAGTAGATGAAAATAAAAGGGCGATCTATTATAACGAAGAATTTAGGGATATTATCGTTAAAGCATTAGCCATGAAATGCAGATGGCAAATTCAAAGGTTTTTACCTTATGCTGATAATATAATATGTTTTATTGATGAACCTATCTTATCAGCCTTCGGTAGTTCAACATATGTATCGGTTAAACGTGAAGATGTTGTTGCATTATTAAATGAAGTTATTGAAGCTATACATGCTGATAATGCACTTGCCGGGATTCATTGCTGCGGTAACACCGAATGGAGTATACTAATTGATGCCGGTGTTGATATAGTTAATTTCGATGCTTTTGAATATGGAGACACAATTGCTTACTACGCAGACCATGTGAAAACACATTTAACCAATGGAGGCATATTGGTCTGGGGAGTAGTCCCTACGTCTAAAGCAATAAGAGACCAAAACGTTGATTCACTTGAGGCCCAATTGGAAAAAGTTATGGATAACCTGGCAGGCAAAGGGATAGATAAACAGCTTATTATGGAACAGGCAATTATAACTCCATCTTGTGGTACAGGATCAATGTCCCCTGATGATGCCGAAAAAGTTTTTGAAATGACAGACCTACTGTCAAAAAGGATGAAAAAAAAATATAATTTCAAATAACATACTATTTCCTTATTACAAATGAAAATTGCAATTTCCGGTAAAGGAGGTGTCGGTAAAACTACATTGGCAGCTGCACTTACGAGGCTAATGTATCAGCAAGGTGAGCGTGTTCTTGCTATTGATGCAGACCCCGATGCTAACCTTGCTGCCGCCTTGGGGGCTAGCGCTGAAGAAATAGGCAGTATTATTCCTATATCAAAACAAATGGCCCTTATTGAAGAACGTACAGGTGCAAAAGTTAAACAATACGGACAATTATTTAAACTTAATCCTGAAGTATCGGATATTGCAGATAAATATGCAATAACCATTAATGGTGTTGACTTGCTTGTTTTGGGGGCTATAGAGCGAGGAGGAAGCGGTTGTGCATGTCCGGAAAATGTATTGCTTAGGGCACTTGTCACAGACTTAATTTTATATAAAAAAGAAACCTTGATAATTGATATGGAAGCAGGGATTGAACACCTGGGCCGCGCCACGGCAAAAGGTGTTGACATGATGATTGCAGTTGTTGAGCCCGGCCAAAATTCCATCAATAGTACATCAACAATAATTAGACTGGCAAGTGAGATAGGCATAAAAAATATTAAGCTGGTAGCAAATAAAGTAAATGATAAAAACGATGAATACTTTATTCAAAGCGCTTTCCCCGATTATCCTCTACTTGGTATAATTCCTTATTCAATGGAAATTAGAATTGCCGACAGACCCGGAAATTCTGTTGTGGATACGATCTCCGGGGAATTATTAAAAATATTCAAAAATATATTGAAAAGAATCGAGAAAGAAGGACAATAATGAGCATAACATTTGCCATATCAGGAAAAGGGGGAGTGGGAAAAACAACCATATCTGCCTTATTAATAAACCAACTCATACATTTAAGGCACACACCCGTTTTGGCTGTTGATGCAGACCCTAATACATGTCTTGATTCAATGCTTGGCGTAAAAATAAAGAAATCAGTAGGTACAGTAAGGGAAGAAGCCAAAGAATCTGCTCAAAAAGGAATGGCTTCCGGAATATCAAAGCAAGAACTTATCGAAATAAAAATATCTGAAAGCCTTGTTGAATCAGATGATTTTGATTTAATAGCTATGGGAAGACCAGAAGGGGCAGGATGTTATTGCTATGCTAACAATGTACTAAAATCGGTGATTCAAACAATATCTGGTAATTACCCTTATATTGTTATTGACAATGAGGCAGGACTCGAAAACCTGTCAAGAAGAATAATTCAAAAAGTTGATGTACTTTTTATGGTTGCCGATCCTTCAAAACTCGGCCTAAACACATTAGCTCGGTTATATGAACTTGCATCTGAAATGAAGATTGAATACAAAAAACTCATTCTGATAATTAACAGGCTAAAGGAGGATAAGCTTCCAAAAAAAACCGAAAACCTTTTAAAAAAAATAAACCCATACAAAATTATTGGATTACCTGAGAATAAAGAAATAGCCCAACTAGCTGAAGAAGGGAGAAGTATAAAATATTTAACAGATACAAATCCTGTGAACTTGAAAATTAATGATATAATAGAGGAAGTCCTATAAGAAATGAATGGGAAAATGGAATGATGGGAGAATGGAATAATGGATAGAAAAAATGTGAATAGGGGGTTTAAGCAATTACGTGTATGGAATGATGCTATTGATCTATACATCCTTACATGTAAGATATTATCTGTGATTCCTTTCGAATTAAAGAAATCAGCATCCAATTGTATTGACGCTTCTCATAGTATCAGCAGAAATATTGCAGAAGGATATTGTAGACGAAGTGTAAAGGAATATCTTAACTTTTTAAATTTTGCATTAGGTTCAAGTGGAGAATATCATTCATGCATTATTAGTTTCAATAAAGCAAATCAGATAACTGATAAAGAATTTGAACAAATGGATAAACTTCATTACAAAACTGAAAATGAATTAATACAACTCATAAAATCTCTACAAAAGAAATTAAAGGATGGAAATTGGGAAGATGAAATCTAAATAAATTATTAACTAATAATGGTACGTCATATCCCATTGTTCCATCATTCCATTTTCCCAATATACAAATAAAAAGAAATATAAAAAATAATTGAAATATCAAAGACAGAAAATCTGAAATGAAAAATAACAATGGCAAAAGAAACAAAGAAAATTGAAGACAAGGTTTGGGATAAAGCTTCACTTGAAATTCTAAATAAAGCAAATGAAGAATGTATTGAAACCTGTTTTACCAGGATTGATGATCAAGGTACGCAGTGTAAGTTTGGTACCTCGGGTGTTTGTTGCCGTATTTGCCACATGGGCCCCTGCAGAATTACCCCCAAATCGCCTAAAGGTGTTTGTGGGGCTGATGCCGATACAATAGTTGCAAGAAATTTTCTTAGGGAAGTTGTCGGAGGTACAGCAGCACACTCGGACCATGGCCGGCATTTGGTTTTACGACTTAAAAAAGTAGCGATGGGACAAGGAGGGGGTTATACAATTAAAGATGAAAAGGCACTTCGAAAAGCAGCCAAAGAATTTGGCGTTAATGAAGAAGGAAGGACCAAAGATGATGTGGCCCTCGATCTGGCGGAGATATTTATAAAAGAATTCTCCTCACAGGAAGAAAAACTTCAAACCCTTAAACTGGCACCGGTAATTCAGCAAAATATATGGAAATCGAACAAGGTAGAACCTTTAGGCATTGACCGAATGGTAGTTGAAGCAATGCACCGGACGCACATGGGTGTTGACCATGATTACAAAAATATTCTAATGAGCGCTTTCCGAACATCACTAGCTGATGGATGGGGAGGGTCACGTATTGCTATGATTGTATCCGATATACTATTTGGCACCCCTTCACCAGTCAGAAGCGCTGCAAATCTTGGAGTTTTAAGCGACAAAAATCCTAATATCGTAGTTCACGGACATGAGCCCGAATTATCCGAAATGCTCGCGATTGCTATAAACGATCCGGAAATAAAAGAATACGTAAAAAAAGCAGGGGCAGAAAGTGTTGTGCTAACTGGGATATGCTGTACAGCAAATGAAATATTAATGAGGCATGGCATACCGGTTGCCGGTAATTTTCTTCAACAAGAGCTGGCCATTATTACCGGGGCTGTAGAAATGATGATCGTAGATGTTCAATGCTGTATGCCCAGTCTTCCCGAATTAGCGAAGCTATACCATACGGAAATTGTTTCAACAACAGAGATTGCAAAAACAATAGGCGCGCATCATATTCACTTTGATGAGAACAACGCTTTAAAATCGGCTAAAGAAATTATTAAAAGGGCAATTGACAATTTTGTAAACCGGGACAAAAAATCAACATACATCCCATCAATTAAAAAACCTTTAATTGGAGGATTTAGTGTTGATGCCATAAAATACATGCTTGGCGGCAGGTTTCGCGCTTCATTCCGACCATTGAATGATGCTATTATTGCCGGGCGTATAAAAGGCATTGTAGGTATTGTCGGATGTAATAATCCCAAAACAAAAGTAGATTCTTATATCAATATATTAACCAAGGAACTAATTAAAAATAATATTCTTATACTTAAAACAGGCTGTGCCGCAGTAGCTTCGGGAAAAGAAGGCATGCTTACTCCTGAAGCAGCACTGAATTATGCAGGTAAAGGCCTTAAAGAAGTATGCGAAGCTGTAGGTATCCCACCGGTACTTCACATGGGAAGTTGTGTTGATAATAGCCGAATATTGGAGGCTGCTACCGAAGTTGTACTTGAAGGTGGTTTGGGTGATGATCTGTCACAACTTCCAGCTGTTGGAGTCGCTCCTGAATGGATGAGTGAAAAAGCAATTGCTATTGGTTGTTATTTTGTCGCCTCAGGTGTTGATGTAATTCTTGGTCATCCGTTTTATATATCGGGTTCCGAGAATGTTTCCAAGTTTTTAAATGAAGAAACCAAAAGTATTTTTGGAGGATCATTTCATGAAACGTCCGATCTGCATGAAACAATTGAAAAAATTATGAAAATTCTAAATCAAGCGAGGGAAAAACTTGGAATTAACAAAGAAGTAGAAAGAAAATTGTATGATATGAAAGACAGAAGGAGGGCACATTAATGTCAAAAATAATATCCAGTAGTGCCATAGAAGGAGCAGTCCGGTGGGTAACCAAAGCTGAAAAAAAATTAAACGAGGCTATCACGGCTAAAAGTGAAAACCAGGAAGTTAAACTTCCTGAAACAGCTTATTCTCTTCCAATAATTTATTCATTTACAGGTGAAAAAGTTGAAAAATTGGGAGACATGCGCAAGATTCTTAATCAAGCAAAAGATTTATTACCCGAACGCCCATCAGAAAATGTTTGGTTACCTTACCTGGGTAACACCCTTGACGCTGGCGTAGCAGCGCTATTTGCATGTGAAATAATTGAAGCCTGCAACTATGTAGTAGGACCTAATCCTTTAAATGGTATATGGCTTGGCGCAGCTAACGACAGCATAATGAGGGAAAGAGGAATAGAATTTGTTGATGGTACAGCACCCGGGTTTGCTGCAATAACCGGTGCTGCACCTGATAATAAAACAGCGGTAAAAATTGCCAAAGAACTCCAGGAGAAAAACCTGTATGTCTTCATGGGAGGAAGTTTGAATGGAAGACAATTTGCCGAACAATTAGATGAAGAAGGAATACAGTTGGGATGGGAAACAAGACTTGTACCTTTTGGCAGTGAAGTTTCCGCGTTAATATATGCCCTTGGATTTGCAAACAGGGCAGCTTTATCATTCGGTGGAGTAAAACCCGGGGACTTCAAAACGAATTTAGAATATAATAAAAACCGCATATTTGCTTTTGTTCTCGCTTTTGGCGAGGTTAGTCCCGAAAAATATGCAGTTGCTGCCGGGGCCATTAACTATGGGTTTCCTGTGATAGCAGATACTAACATACCCCAAATATTACCTACCGGTGTTTGTACCTATGAACATGTTGTTTCGGGTGTCCCATACAAATCAATGGTTGAAAAAGCACTGGAGGTTAGGGGATGTAAAATAAAAATTACCCAGGTACCCATACCCGTACCATACGGACCGGCATTTGAAGGGGAAAGAATACGTAAAAACGATGTTCATGTCGAGTTTGGGGGCAACGTATCAACAGGCTTTGAATTTGTAACTTCGGTAGAATTAAATTCTATTAATGACGGAGAAATTGAAATAATAGGCCCGGATATTGATACCGTTAAAGAAGGATCGGCCTTGCCCCTGGGTATTTGGGTTGAAGTAGCAGGGCGTAAAATGCAAGCTGATTTTGAACCTATCCTGGAAAGACAAGTCCACCACTTGTTAAACGGCGCCGAAGGGATATGGCACATGGGACAGCGGGACATAATGTGGACCCGAGTTTCAAAAACAGGGTTTAAAAACGGGTTACGTTTAAAGCACTATGGTGAGATATTACATGCTAAATTTCTTTCGGAATATCCGGCTATTGTTGATAAAGTAAAAGTCACACTTATTACCGACCAGGCAGAGGTTGACAAAAGAATAAAAATTGCCCGAAAAACCTACGACGAAAGAAACCGCCGCCTTGAAGCTATGACAGATGATTCGGTTGAAATATTTTACTCCTGTTTACTTTGCCAGTCTTTTGCCCCCGACCATGTTTGTATTATAACCCCTGAACGGCTTGGCTTATGCGGAGCCTACAATTGGCTTGACGGAAAAGCTGCTTATGAAATAGATGAAACCGGACCAAACCAACCTGTTAAAAAAGGTGCTTGTCTCGACCCCGTTAAAGGAATATGGGAAGGCATCAATGAATATGTATATAAAAACAGCCATAAAAAAACCTCAAGCTTCAGCGCTTACTCAATCATGGATAAACCAATGACAAGCTGTGGCTGCTTTGAAGTAATTTGTGCTTATGTCCCCGAACTCAATGGAGTAATGGCTGTGCATCGCGAATATACGGGAGACACGCCTGTTGGAATGACTTTCTCAACATTGGCCGGAAATGTAGGAGGAGGACAACAAACACCCGGATTTATGGGTGTTGGCAAAGTATTTCTTACCTCCCGGAAATTTTTGCAGGCAGAAGGAGGATTTAAAAGACTGGTTTGGATGCCTAAAGAATTAAAAGAACTGTTGGCCAATGATCTTATTAACAGGTTTAAGGAAATAGAAATGCCCGGCCTGCTTGAAAAAATTGCCGATGAAACAATTGGCTGTGACACGAAAGAAATACGTGCTTTTATGCAAAAAACCAGCCATCCTGCCCTTGAGATGGAAGATATGTCGATATTTGCCGAATCAATTGAAAGAAAAGAAGATACTGTATCTGTTTCTATTTCAAAAGACAAAATACCTGGTACACAAGAAAAATATCTCGAACCTACAAAAGATGAAGAAATGCAACTTTCGCCAGATGACCTGAATAGTATTAAAGAGCAAATAAAAAATGAAGTAAAAGAAGAATTAAAAAATTCTTTAACAAAGGAAATTGTAAAAAGTATTATAAAAACGTTAAACCATCAGTTTCTTGGTGAAAATAGCAAGGCTGAGGAAAAAGAGGAAACGTCATATAATTACAAGGTTGCTAAAGAAGAACCAAAAGAAAAAGAACAACCTAAAACCTTGGCAAGCGAAAGGATAAAAGAAATAAAATCATTTGAAATTACAAAGGAAACCTGCCAGGTACCCGTGTGGAAAGTTAAATTGGGAACTACCAGACAAGAAGGAGGGACCCGTGGCAAAACTTATACAATTGGCGGAGAAACATGTATGCCATTCCACCTTTGGGAAGGCGAAATGCCAAATAAACCGTTGGTGGCTATGGAGGTGTTTGACAAGATAAGCAAAAAATACCCGCAAACGCTAAAAGAAATATATGGTGATTTACTTAATGACCCGGTTAAAATGGCCAAAGTTTGTGTAGAAAAGTATGGGGCGGATTTAATAAGTGTAAGACTTGAAGGTACGCATCCCGAAAAAGGAAATCGCAGTGCCGGAGAATCTGTTAATCTTGTTAAATCTGTTCTTGATGCAGTTGATGTTCCCTTAATAATTACCGGGCATAATAATTTTGATAAAAACAATGAAATACTAAAAGCAGTAGCCCAAGAATGTTCAGGGGAAAATTTGTTGCTTAATTGGGTTGAACAGGATAATTACCGGACTATTGCCGGCGCTGCCATGGCCTATGGACATACACTTGTTGCACAAAGCCCTATTGATGTGAACATAGCAAAGCAAATGAATATATTGCTGACAAATATGGATATTAAAAAAGAACAGATTGTTATGGACCCCATGACCAGTACTATTGGATATGGTATTGAATACACATACTCGGCAATGGAACGTATTCGTTTAACAGGACTTAATGGCGACGAAATGCTTGCAGGGCCAATGATAGTATCAACAGGACAGGAATGTGCTAAGATAAAAGAATTTAAAGCTGCCGAAGATGAATTCCCGGGGTGGGGAAATCTGTCCCAAAGAGCAGCAGTATGGGAATTATCAACAGCAATAAGCTTACTGTACGCCGGGGCAAATATTTTAATTATGTACCACCCCGAAGCAGTGAAAGCCACTAAAAAGGCGATTGCAAAACTAATGGACAGAAGTATAGAATAGCATAAAACTAAAATAAACAAGATGGCATTAACAGGATTACAAATACAAAAACTTTTACCAAAAACAAATTGCAAAGAATGTGGTTCAAACACCTGTTTAGCATTTGCTATGAAGCTTGCAGCAAAAAAAGCCGGTTTATCCGAATGCCCTTATGCATCTGATGAGGCTAAACAAATACTTGGTGCTGCCAGCGAACCTCCTGTAAAAATAGTGGAATTTGGTAAGAATAAGGAACTTAAGCTTGGAGATGAAACTGTACTGTACAGGCATGAAAAGACTTTTGTTAACCAAACTTTAATTGCTATTAATATAAATGATAATGAGGATATCGACACCATAAATAAAAAACTCGAATCAATAAAAAATTATAAACTGGAAAGAGTTGGGGAAACTTTACTCGTTGAGATGGTTTCAGTTACCGATAAAAGTGGTGATAAAGATAAATTTACCGGGATTGTTAAAAGGGCCTGGGATATAACACAAAAGCCCATAATAATGAATAGCAGCCATACAGATACATTAAAACACGCTTCGGAAAGTATTAAGGGTTCAGCCAGTGTTATTGCATTTGCCAATTCAGGGAACTGGAAAGAGTTAAAAGAAATTGCCGTTGCAAACAATCATACTCTCGCGGTAACTGCTTCAAACCTTAACGAATTGGCATCTTTAACAGGTACTATAAAAAACGATGGCTTTAACAACCTCATCATAAACTTTCAAACAGCATCGTTAGCAGAGCAATTCCAGGTAAATACCATTGCCCGGAAAATGACAATAAAAAACAGCTACAAACCTTTGGGTTATGCCAGCATTAAATATATTGAAGCGGAAGATATACTGGTAAATACGATAGAAGCTGTTACGGAAATAACTAAATACGGGGGAATATGTGTATTGCCTGATTTTAATCCCGCCCAGCTTGTATCATTAATGACATTGCGTTTAAATATTTTTACCGATCCTCAAAAACCTATACAGGTCGATCCGAAACCCTATCCTATTGGAGAACCGGATGAAAAATCGCCGGTATTCTTAACTACCAATTTCTCCCTTACATACTTTATTGTGTCAGGGGAAATTGAAAATAGTGGAATCAGTGCCTGGCTTATTGTGCCGCAATGCGAAGGTATGAGCGTATTAACTGCATGGGCAGCAGGAAAATTTTCTGGTGCATCGGTCGGTAAAGCTATCAAGGAAATGAATTTTGAAGACCGTGTTAAAACCCGCGAGATAGTCATCCCGGGATGTGTATCGCAAATAAGTGGTGAGCTGGAAGAAAATTTGCCGGGTTGGAAAGTCCGTGTAGGGCCCCAGGAAGCTTCTGACCTTGAAAGTTTTATCAAAATAAATTATAAAAGTTGAATTTAACGGTATGGCATTAATCACTTTTCTTCCATCAGGAAAAAAAGTAAAAACCCAACCGGGTGACAGCATTGTAGGTTTAATTAAAAAGGCAGGCATGGAACTGGAACTTCCTTGCGGGGGTGAAGGAACATGTGGAAAATGCATCGTGAAAATTGAATCGGGAAATGTTGACTCGGATAGTTTTGCAAAATTATCAAGATATGAAATAAGTGATGGATATGTATGTGCATGCCGTACCAGAGTATTAAATAATGATGTAACGATATCTGTCCCCGACAGGGTTAACCAAAAAAACGGAAAGTTTACCGATACTTTTGAAGATGTTAACCTTATAAAACAGGACTTATTTCCTGCCAGTTTTGATTATAACCCTTTAGCTGTTAAATGGTTTATACAGGTACCCCCGGCAAAAGCCCTGGACGGGTTATCAGATATAGACAGGTTAACACGGCAAATTCAACTCGACTGGGGACCCGATGAAGTAGTATACCCCCTTTCGATTATTCGCTCGGCAGCCGATGTTATCAGGCAGGAAAACGGGGCTGTTACCATTATAATGATCCGTGAGCCTTCACGCTACCATATTATTGGATTAGAGCCCGGAAATACCACAACATCACTATATGGCATTGCGGTCGACCTGGGGACAACAACCATTGCCGTTCAGCTTATTAACATGTCAGATGCAAAAGTTGTCGGAACTTCTACCGACTATAACGCACAAATAAAATGCGGGCATGATATTATTAGCCGGATAAACTACGCAGCTTACCCCAAAAGACTTGAAGAACTAAGAAAACTTATTGTTGAAACCGTTAATAAATTAATAGGGCAAATAAGAATCTCAAAAGAAATAAACCGGGTAGATATTTCTAATGCCGTATTATCCGGTAATACCACCATGATCCACCTATTGCTTGGCCTTAAGCCCGAATACATAAGGCTCGAACCATATACCCCTACCCTGCTTAGCGTCCCGTATATCACGGCAAAAGATGTTGGAATAGACATAAACCCCGATGCATGGCTGTATTTCTCACCCTGTGTGGGCAGTTACGTGGGAGGTGATATAACGGCAGGGTTGTTATGTACCGACCTGGCAACAAGTACTGAAGATATAAACCTGTTTATCGACATTGGTACAAACGGGGAAATTGTTTTGGGCAATAATGAGTTTCTCATCTCTTGTGCCTGCTCTGCTGGCCCGGCATTCGAAGGAGGAGGAATTGAAAATGGAATGCGGGCTGCCATAGGGGCTATAGACAAGGTTGAAATAGATGCTGAAAATGGGACGGCAAGCTATTCTACAATAGGAAATGTAAAACCGTCGGGCATTTGTGGCACCGGGATCATCTCGCTGTTGGCCAACTTACTGGTAACAAGCTGGATCGACCCCGTTGGAAAGTTAAACAGGGAAAGAAAAAGTGATGCAATTTCGATAGAAGGCAATAAAGCCTTTTACACGATTGTCCCCCAAGAAAAAAGTGCAATATCAAAAGCAATAAAGATATCTGAAACCGAAATTGAAAATATTATCAGGGCCAAAGCAGCAATATACTCTGCCTGCTGCCTTATCATGAACCAGCTTGAGATTACTTTTAACGATGTGTCAACCATATACATTGCAGGTGGATTTGGCCGTTTTCTCGATTTAAAAAGTGCTAAAATCATAGGGCTCATACCTGATCAGCCACTGGAAAAATTCAAGTATATCGGCAATTCGTCTTTAATAGGATCGTTTATGATTTTAATATCACAGGATTTTAGGGAAAGACAAATAGCGTTGGCAAACCGTATGACATATATTGATTTAAGCACAGATTCCAATTACATGGACCAATATACGGCAGCTCTTTTCATGCCACATACCAACAAAAGCTTGTTTCCAACGGTTGAAACTTTTATCCAAAAAAAACACCAGCCATAATGTCCATGCAATAGGAAAAATACATGTATTGTTAATTTACCGTACCGGTGATGATGAATACCCTGCCGCAAAGGCCGATTTATTATTTGATTCAAGCATAACAAAAGTATATAAAGCCGAGGATGTATCGGTACTGGGTAGTATAATCTGCTCCGGATTATATAAAAGATAAGGAGTAAAGAAATATTATTTTATAAATTTGGTGTTAAAATCAAAAAATATAAATTTTAATAATGTTTAAGAAATAATTATGATAACAGTAGATAAAGTTAAAGAATTGATTGCTGATATGGAAAGTGACTGGATTGAAAGAACAACCTCAATTAGAGAAGATAAACTAGGTCCGGTAATTTGTGCATACTCAAACGATTACCCAAATCATAAACATTCAGGATATATTCTATTGGGTGTAAAGGACGATGGTTCTTTAGCCAATATGACTTGGAATGACGAACAACTTCAAACAATAGGTAATATAAAAAGTAATGGTAAGATTTTACCACAACCATGTATAGTGGTAAGTCAGATTTTTAATTTAAAAGATTGACAGGTTGTAGTTATTGAAGTAAAACCTTCTACATATCCTCCGGTAAGATTTGATGGAAGATGCTGGATAAGAGTCGGCCCTAGGCGAGGCAAGGCCAATGCTCAATAACCCAAAGTACCGAATAGATAAAAATTGTATATTTATGTAAGTGATAGAGGATAAACCAATAAGTTACGAACATAAAACTGTTGTGCTATACTAATCATAACAACAATTGATGAAATGGTGATGTTTACCGCCTAGCCAAATAGACAGCATCATCTGATACGAGAAAATTTTGTATATTAGCAAAAACAAAATACCCATTAAGGATGATACAGATGTGGATGCGCTGCTTGAGAGTATTAAAAAATTATACAGCACCCATAATACTAATTCCCTTGACGGAATTAAGATTGATTTGGATGAGAATGGAAAGTATTCATACTTCTTATTGAAAAAGAAAAACTACACGACAGAAAAGGCAATTTCTATTATTGCAGATAAGCTCCATGTACAAAGGAAATTCATCAACTATGCAGGCAGC
>CAZWGG010000071.1:10499-13143 GCA_964633305.1 uncultured Bacteroidales bacterium | reverse complement strand
CCATCAACAACTCATATTTATCTTTATCATATTGATAACCTTGTTTTTATAGAGTGTTAACTTATTTTTCTAACAAGTCTCCTAAATTCAACATATTGCACTTGCCAATAATTTTTCTATGTTTGCAATCTTCCCAAATTAAAAAGTATTACTATGCCAAGTTTTGTTATTAATGATAAGTGTGATGGTTGTAAAGCACAAGATCGAACAGCCTGTCAATATGTGTGCCCAAACGATTTGATGGTCTTAGATAAAGAAAAAAACAAAGCATACAACCGTGCTGTTGAAATGTGCTGGGAATGCTACAGTTGTGTTAAAATATGCCCAACTCAGGCAATTGAAGTAAGGGGCTATGCAGACTTTATGCCATTAGGAGCAGTTGTTCAACCTATGCGGAGCACCGATTCCATTATGTGGGCTGTAAAATTCAGGAATAAATCCATAAAGCGTTTTAAATTTCCTACTCGCACAACACCCGAAGGTTCAATTGTTCCTGCTGCCGGATATAACCCGGGAATTGATGATATTAAAAGCCCTGAGCTGAGGACTGAACCGGAGTCATTGGGAACGGAACTTTATAAGAAAAAATGATATAACGGATCAATTTTATGATTATATTAAAAAAAAGTTGGAATGACTCAGTCCAGGAGCGGAAGTTATTTTTACCATGTGACTTGACTCCGATTCTTCCAACTTCGGACTCCGGACTTCTGACTAAATTATAAATCAAATGAACACAGAAAACTTCGAGACTACAGAAATTACTACCGATCTATTGATACTTGGGGGAGGAATGGCCGCATGTGGGGCGGCATTTGAAGCTGCACACTGGGCGAAAAAACATAACCTGAAAGTTACTTTGGTTGATAAAGCAGCTATGGAACGCAGTGGAGCCGTGGCTATGGGATTGTCAGCAATAAACATGTATTTAGGCCTGAAAAACGGGAAAAATACAGTAACCGATTATGTTAAGTATGTAAAGAACGACTTAATGGGTATAGCCCGTGACGATTTGGTTGCCAATATTGCACGTCATGTTGATTCAACAGTTCATTTGTTTGAAAAATGGGGATTACCGATATGGAAAGATGATTCAGGAAACTACATAAATGAAGGGCGATGGCAGATCATGATACATGGGGAATCGTACAAGCCTATTGTTTCTGAAGCAGCCAAGAATGCGTTAAAAGAACTTGGATCAAATGCACAATATTTTGAGAGGGTATTTATAACAGAGCCCATTATGGATGGAAACAGGTGTGTTGGCGCCGCAGGCTTTAGCGTAAGAGAAAACAGATTTTATGTTTTTAAAGCAAAAGCCGTACTTGATGTAATGGGTGGCGCAGTTCATATTTATCGTCCAAGGTCAGTAGGTGAAGGGCTTGGAAGGTCATGGTACCCTCCTTTTAATTCTGGCGCCAGCTCTTATTTCACTTTAAAAGCAGGAGCTGAAATGACATGCCAGGAAGTACGCTTTGTACCTGTACGGTTTAAAGATGCGTATGGACCTGTAGGAGCCTGGTTTCTGTTATTTAAATCAAAAGCCACCAATGCACAAGGTGAAGATTATATGCAAACCCGGGCTTCCGAATTAGAGAAATGGGCACCTTATGGCACTGCTAACCCTACACCGGCAAACCTTAGGAATTACTTAATGATGCTTGAAATTGAAGAAGGGAAAGGCCCTATTTACATGCAAACCGATCAAGCAATTAAAGAATTGGTAAGTAATATTCCTGATGAAAAAGAAGTAAAACGAAAAATGAAAATGCTTGAATCGGAAGCCTGGGAAGACTTCTTAGATATGACAGTGAGCCAGGCATTAATGTGGGCGTCGATGAATATTATGCCTGACCAGCAACCCTCTGAAATTGCAGCATGTGAACCTTATTTTATTAGCTCGCACTCCGGGGCATCAGGAGCATGGATCAGCGGACCGGAAGATTTATCGCCAGCACCCTACCATTGGGGATATGCAAATATGACAACTGTTAAAGGACTTTTTGCTGCAGGAGATGCCTCAGGTGCATCAAGCCATAAATTCTCATCAGGCTCTTTTACCGAAGGAAGAATTGCTGCAAAATCTGCCTTGGCCTTTTGTGTTGATCATCCGGATGAAGTAAACTTAAGTACTGATTTGTTAAAACAAATAAAACAGCAAATATTACAACCACTGGCTACTTTTGAAGAAAACAAAAACTACGCGAACGACCCTGATGTAAATCCTAATTTTATTAAACCTAAAATGTTTATGTTTAGGTTACAAAAAATTATGGATGAATATGCAGGAGGGGCGTCTGTGGGATTTAAAACATCAAAAGCCCTAATGGAAAAAGGATTGGAATTTCTTCAATTTATGAAAGAGGATGTACAAAAATTAGCTGCTTCCGACCTGCATGAATTGATGAGATGCTGGGAAAACGTTCATCGGCTTTGGCAAGCCGAATCACATATTCGAACTATGCTTTTCAGGGAAGAAACCCGTTGGCCCGGTTATTATTTTCGTACTGATTTTCCGTCTATGAAAGAAGACTGGAAATGTTTTGCCAATTGCCGATGGAACCCGGAAACCAATGAATGGGAAATGATGAAGAAAGATATTATTGAATTGGAATGATGAATAAAAACAATAACCAGTTTTCAT
>CAZWGG010000071.1:6703-10489 GCA_964633305.1 uncultured Bacteroidales bacterium | reverse complement strand
AGTTGTCGGAGGAGGAATTAGCGGAATAACCATTGCGATTGAATTGGCTGAAGTGGGAAAAGAGGTTATTCTTGTAGAAAGACAACCCTACCTGGGAGGAAATGTTATAAAAATGAATAATTACTTTCCTAAACTTTGTCCTCCTTCTTGCGGGCTTGAAATTAATTTTCGCAGGATAAAACAAAACCAAAGAATAAAAATTTTCCCGTCAACCATAA
Organism: uncultured Bacteroidales bacterium; assembly: GCA_964633305.1. Classification (GTDB taxonomy): domain Bacteria; phylum Bacteroidota; class Bacteroidia; order Bacteroidales; family UBA10428; genus CAZWGG01. Next base: position 10,271 of record CAZWGG010000071.1, on the reverse strand, counting down.
TTAAGAAGTTTATAGGTAAAAAAGGAGATTTTACCGTTAAGCTGGAAACCAGCCCCGGTTATGTTAATGAAAATTGTACTGCCTGTGGCGAATGTGAAAAGGTTTGTCCGTTTGAACGCCCGAATGAGTTCAACGGTTTCTTTGATACTACTAAATGCATCTTTCTGCCTCATGAAATGGCTTTTCCCTATAAGTATTCTATAGATGAAGTATATTGTCAAAAGGATGAATGCAGTAAATGTGTTGAAGTTTGTAAATATAATGCTATTAATCTTACAGCCAAAGTAAAAGAATTTGAATTAAAAGCATCATCAATTATTTTTGCTACAGGCTGGGAGCCTTATGATGCTGCAGTAATAGAAAATTACAATGCAGGTAGGTGCGAAAATATAGTTACAAATATTGAAATGGAAAGGCTATTGGCGCCAAATGGTTATGGAAAAGGAAAAGTCTTAAGGCCAACAGATAACAAAGAACCAAAGAAAATTATTTTTGTGCAGTGTGCCGGCTCAAGGGATGAAAACAACCTGCCTTATTGTTCGGCAGTTTGTTGTTCGGCCTCATTAAAGCAAGCACTTTCTTTTAGGGAAAAATACCCGGAAAGTAATGTGAAAATTTTCTACATCGACCTTAGGGTAAGTGGACGAAACGAGGATTTTCTCACCAGGGTACAATCCGATCCGGGAATTGAACTCATTAAAGGCAAAGCAGGGAAAATTGAGGAAGATACAACTACAGGGAATTTATGGGTTGAAGCTGAAGATATTATGTCCGGAAATAAATATAAGCACGAAGCAGAACTTGTTATCCTTGCTACGGGAATTGTTCCGAATTTTATTCAACATATTAAACTTAACCGTGCTGGTTCGGGATTTTTCTCTGAAAATCAACAAAAAGGTATTTTTGTAGCTTCATGTGCCCGGAAACCTATGGATGTAGCTTCATCGTTGAAAGATGCTACGGGAATTGCGCTTAAGGCAATCCAGGCATCATTATAATACATATTTATCGTGGAAAAAAAAATAGGAATATATATCTGTTCAGGTTGTGAGATAGGCAGTTGCATGAATACTGATGAGTTATTAAATTCAATTAAAACTCAGCAGGTAGTAACAAAGCAATGCCATTCTTTCCTTTGTTCTTCAAAGGGAACTGAATTGATTAAATCTGGTATCTCCGAAAACAGTTTAGATGGAATTATTATCGCGGCCTGCTCGCCACGTGTTAATGCCCATGTATTTAGATTTGAAAATCATATTTTGGTTGAACGGGTAAACCTTCGCGAGCAGGTTGCATGGTGCAGTGAACCACAAAGTGAAGATACGCAGGTGCTGGCAGAAGACTACCTGAAGATTGCTGTCACTAAAATGGCAACTACCAAATTACCAATACCATATATTGCTGAAAACCTGAATTCGGATATTCTTGTTTTGGGAGGGGGAATTTCCGGATTAACAGCCGCCATTGAGGGAGCAAAGGCAGGCTATTCTGTTATTCTGGTAGAAAAGGAAAAATCACTGGGGGGCTGGCTTACTCATCTGCATAAGCAAATTCCTACTGGTGAACCATATAATAAACTCATTACTCCAATAATTAATGAGAAAATAATGCAAGTACAGAATTTAAAGAATATACGTATTTGCACTTCAACTTTAGTTAAAGAAATAAAAGGACAACCCGGAAATTTTGAGGTAACGGTTTTTAATGGCCGGGAAGAAAAATTCAATGTTGGGGCAATAATATCGGCTATGGGCTGGAAACCTTATGATGCCAGTAAGCTAGAAAAATTTGGGTATGGAAAATTTCGTGATGTTATTACCAACGTTGAACTTGAAAAGATGGCCCAAAAAGGTGAAATTTTTATACCTTCTGATGGAAAACCTCCAAAAAGTGTGTTGTTCGTCCAATGTGCCGGATCACGTGATAAAGGCCATTTGCCTTATTGTTCTTCTTATTGTTGTGCAACCAGCTTAAAACAAACAAGATACATCAGGGAAGCCATAAAAGATGCACTTATTTATATGATATATAAAGATATCCGCACACCAGGCTTATATGAAAATTTTTATAATGAAGTACAGAAAGATGAGTTGTTATTCCTTACAAAGGGAGAAATAGATAACATATATGAGCAAGATGGGAAACTGATGGTAGATGCCAGTCAAACCCTGATAAATGATACTATAAGCATCTGTGTTGATTTAATAGTTCTTGCAACAGGAATGGTGCCTGCCAACACACAAGATTTGAACCTGCAATACCGTCAGGGCAAAGGGTTGCCAGAATTAAAATATAATTTCTCCGACTCGCATTTTATATGTTTTCCGTATGAAACACGGCGCACCGGAATTTATGCGGCCGGCTCTTTAAGGGCACCAATGGACAGTGTAGCATGCATGGAAGATGCAGCAGGGGCTATGTTAAAAGCCATTCAGTGTATAGAAGCCGTAAAACGTGGAGAGGCGATCCATCCCCGGTCGGGCGATCAATCTTATCCCGACCTATATCTCGACCGGTGCACAGATTGCAAACGATGTACCGAGGAATGTCCATTCGGTTCGTATGATGAAACACCAAAGGGAACACCTCTGCCAAACCCTAACAGGTGCCGCAGGTGTGGAATTTGTTTGGGGTCATGCCCTGAAAGGGTTATAAACTTTGATGATTATTCTATCAATAGTGTATCACAGATGATAAAGGCTGTAAGTATGCCTGATGAATTTGAAGAAAAACCAAGAATACTGGCATTTGTTTGCGAAAATGATGCTTATCCTGCCTTTGACCTGGCCGGCATTAACAGGTTAACATACAGCCCGTATATAAGGATTATCCCGGTTAGGTGTTTAGGATCGGTAAATAAAGTTTGGATATCCGATGCATTGTCAAAAGGCTATGACGGTATATTGCAAATAGGGTGTAAACCCGGTGATAATTACCAGTGCCATTTTATTCATGGCAGTGAACTTACGGAAACAAGGGGAGAAAATATAAAAGAAACCCTTGAGACCATGATGCTTGAACCGGAAAGAATAAAAACCGTATTTCTTGAAATTACGGATTATCATAAAATTCCGGGAATAATTAATGAATACGTAGAAGATATTGAACGAATCGGGCCAAACCCTTTTAAAGAGATGTAGTTTTATGTTGATCCATGTTCAAAACATATAAACAATAATTACGACACACAACTAACGAAACACACCAGACTATGTTAATCAACCCCGACATAAAACTAATAAAAGAACTGAAGCTAGCTAATCCGGAATTGAAAGAATGTATGCAGTGCGGGAATTGTTCGGTAGTATGTTCATTATCTCAAAATAACAGTCCGTTTCCCCGTAAAGAAATGATTTGGGCAGGATGGGGACTAACCGATAAGTTAATGGGCAGCCTCGATATATGGTTATGCCACCAGTGTGGTGATTGTTCATCGTATTGTCCCAGGGGTGTTAAACCGGCCGACATATTATCTTCAGTAAGACAACACAGCTATTTGCATTATGCCCGTCCGCGACTACTGGGAAAAATACTTAGTAAACCTTCATTATTGCCAATAGCCATAGAG
>CAZWGG010000071.1:0-6693 GCA_964633305.1 uncultured Bacteroidales bacterium | reverse complement strand
GCATAGCCATATTTTTCGCAAAGCGATTGCCAATAGCCATAGCGATTCCTGTTGTACTTATAGCATTAATAATTTATGCGGCAGGAACTCTCAAAATACCTGAGGGCCCGGTAAATTATTCCAATTTTTTTCCACATGCATGGTTAAACATTTCATTTACTGCTATAACTTTTACCATATTCGGATTTGCTTTTGTGGGGGTAAAAAATTTCTGGTCTGCATTAAAAAAACAATATCCTAACCAAAAACAAAATAAAGGATTTTTAAAGAGTTTATTCTTGCTAAGAAAAGAAATTATCACCCATTCAAATTTTAGTAAGTGCGGTACGCAGAAAACAAGAAAAATTGCACATTTACTGGTTTTTTACGGGTTTATGTTATTACTTATTGTTACGTTATATGCCATTTATGCAGCGTTAACCGAAAAATATCCTCTTTCTATCTGGAACCCTGCCAAAATCTTAGGCAATTTCTCGGCTGTCTTATTAATTACCGGACTGGGAATCATGATATTCAACCGGTTATTCAATAAAGCAGATTATGGGAAAAGCAGTTACAATGACTGGCTATTTTTAATATCACTATTTTTACTGACCCTTTCGGGAGTATTTGTTGAAATGGCAAGGTTTATGAACTGGACATCCGCGTATCTTATTTATTTTATTCACCTTGTATTGGTATGGTTTATTGTTATTTATGCACCATACACCAAATTCGGCCATTTTTTGTACAGGACCGTAGCAATGATATTTTTAAAAACCAGGGAAAGTAATAACCAATAAAGATAAAATCAACTGGTATTTTTTTGTCTATTTTAATATCCCAATCTTTATTCCTACCCTGGGCAATACGCCCGAATAATCGATATTGTCCCATTTTTTATACTTTGTTAGTTCGCTTTCATCATCATTTTTAGTTAGACGTATAACCCCTCCAACAAAAACGTCAACCGTTAAAACTTTTGCTATCGGAAACTGCCAGCCAATGATCACACCACCTGCAAGTACATGTAATTTCTGGACAATTTCAATATCTTCCCATATATCCTCTTCTTCATTGAATTGCCTGTCCATTCCGGTAATCCATATTCTCCGGTACATTGTATATGGTGCAGCATATAATCCCTTTAATACGGTGTATCTCCGGTTTATTGTTGACAATAAATAATTTTTCCATTGAAGAGTAGTTCCAAAACCCGAAATATTTTTACTTTCATAAGGATCATAGGCACTTATAGCATCATTATAATATTCCATTTGCTGGTTACTCAAATAAAAATTCGATATTCCCTCATCAGTTGCATAAGTTGCCATACCAGATATCTCAAAGCTGTTCTTACTGTTTATTACCCTTTCTATAGATATTTCAAGGGAACCTTCAAAAACCCTTACAGGATTTAAAGCAACAGTATACTTTCTGCGTTTAACAAAAAGTGAATCGGAACTTCTGAAGCTTTCAACCCTAAGTTGATCCTTAATTCTTTTCTTCTCATCAACGAATTTTTTCTGTTCAGTTATCAATGAGTCAAGTAACCAGAATTTAGTATTAAATTCTTCTGGCTGAAAGTCAAGCATGGCAATTTTCTCATTCAATTCCTGCAAGTTTAGTTCAAGTTCCTGGGGTTTTGTTTCCCAAATTTTAATTTTAGAATCGAGTAGTTCCAGCTTTGAATCAATTAGCTGGAGCTTCAAATCAAGAAGGTGCATTTTATCTGTAGCTGATTCTTGTGAACGAACAAAGTTTTGATTAGAAAATGTTATGAAGAAAACACTTAGGCAAACAATTGAATTAATCGGTTTCATGTCATAATAGTTTTTAAGTTAATAATAGGCTTAATTCATATAGGAAAGAGATGAAAAAAAAGGCTTATTCGTTGCGTTAGCTGAAACAAAACAGGAATAAATACCTTTATTCTGTAATTCCATTATTCCCCTGTTTTTCTTACTTTTGCAGGCCAGTTATTTTTTGATTATAAATGAAAAAAAGAGTTGTAATAGGGTTATCCGGGGGAGTGGATTCAAGTGTGGCTGCTTACCTGCTGAAACAACAGGGATATGATGTTGTTGCCCTTTTTATGATTAATTGGCATGATACTACAGGTACCCTTTCAGGCGACTGCCCCTGGAACGACGATCTTATTTTTGCTGAATTGGTTGCGAGAAAGTTAGATATTCCTATTTACACGGTTGATTTTAGTAAAGAATACCGGAAACGTGTAGTTGATTACATGTTTACAGAATATGAAAGAGGACGTACCCCTAATCCCGATGTATTATGCAACCGTGAAGTTAAATTTGATCTTTTTAGTAAGGCAGCCCTGGAATATGGGGCCGATTTTATTGCGACTGGCCATTATTGCAGAAAAGATACGATTGAGCATCATGGAAAAAATCTCTATAGGCTATTAACCGGCATTGACCCGAATAAAGACCAGAGTTATTTTTTATGCCAGTTGTCACAACGGCAATTGAGTAATGCACTTTTTCCTGTCGGTGATCTGCATAAACCTGAAGTTCGCAGAATAGCAAAAGAACAAAACCTTCCTACTGCTCATAAAAAAGATTCACAAGGTATTTGTTTTGTAGGGAAAGTAAGCCTGCCGGAATTTTTGCAGCAAAAACTAAAAGCCAAACAAGGCCCTATTATTGAAATTCCAAACAACATAAATCAATACCACGACTATAAACATATTCCTCATAAGGGAAAACTTACTGATGACCAACTCGTATCATTATCCGGTTATTTTACTTATAATTCAAATGAAGGAATAAAAGTAGGCAATCACAGAGGTGCCCATTTTTATACTATTGGCCAAAACAAAGGCCTTAACATTGGAGGCAGGCCGGAACAGTCGTTTGTTATAGCTACAGACATTGAAAAAAACATTGTGTATACAGGAAATGGCAAAAATCATCCCGGGTTATACAGGTACGGGCTTTTTATTCCTAGAAACGATGTGCATTGGTTACGTGCCGATTTCGAAATGAAACCAGGAGAAGAAAGGCATTACCAGGTAAGAATACGCTACAGGCAACCTATGCAGAAGGCTACGCTTTATTTCCGGGATGACGGGACCTACATTATTTTTGAAAAAGCCCAGCGTGGGATAACCCCGGGGCAATTTGCCGTTTGGTACGATGGCAATGAATTATTGGGATCAGGAGTTATTGCATGAGAATCATATTTTAAAGAGTTATTTTATCTTCATAAAGAAAATTTAAACAACTATTCTTTCATCATTATCTTCACTTTGCAAATTAATTAATGCAGTATTTAGTGCAGAACTTTTAATGAATCCTTTAACCGATAAATCTTCATCAAATTCTTCCCAACTTATTCCAACTCCACCACTAATTAATCTCCATTTTTCTAATTGTTTCTGTGTAGCATTTTTTAACCTGGGATAATATGATATATTGGATTTTATAATTTTCCCATTATTTAAAATCAGTGCTATTAAATCTAATTCTTTATCAATAATAAGGTTTTTAACGCGTAAACCTTTTTCATGAATTAATATATCGAACGGATCTTTAGTCCTGATATTTTGTATTTCATATTGTGAATTGCTCATTCCGTTTTAGTTTTAATAATTCTTAATTTTATTATATTATTTTTCGTATACTCCTTATTTCATTAGGATTAAAACCATATAAAAATTCTTCTTCTATTGAAGGCACTAACCAAATTTTCCCTCGTGCCTCTCCTTTCTCAACATGCATATTTATAGGTTCATTCCCTTCATCACTATAAAAGAAAAAACGATATCCCTTAATTCTTAAAACTACTGGCATATGTTTACAAAATTGGCGATTAAATATGAAATTTAGTTTTAATTTTTCTCTAAATTAAAAATGCCCTTTTCAACCAACATTTCAATGATTTGCCATATGCATTATTAGTTTGTTCTTATATCCAACAGAACTTTTCCCGAATCCTTTAATAACCCAACCGACTATCTTATAATAACAAAAGAACTGATTATGGCAACCAAGGCATCGAACCACAGCATATCCCAAATCATAGCGGCTGTAAGCCCAATAATGACTGTTAAACTGGTTAGGGCATCGGCTAAAACATGCAGGTATGCTGCATTTATATTGTGGTCAGAGTGTTCGTGTTTATACTGTAAAAGTAAAGCACATCCAATATTTACTAAAAGGCCTGTTACTGCAACCAATATAGCTTCAACATAACGAATATCCGATGGATTGTACAGACGTTGAACAGCTTCAAGAAAGATTACTAAAGCATCAAGCCACTGCTATATCCTGAAAGGGATAGTATTTTCCTGGAATTTCCAGCAAATGTTTTATTTTTTTTATTCAGTTTTAATTTGTTACGAAAAAATGTTAAAAACAATTTGAAGCAAATATTTATATAATTTCTAGGACTTTATAGAAATATTTTAACTAAATTGTTGATTAAATACATTAATTATTCATTTGATTAATTAATATGATTTATCACCTTAAACGAGGTAAATTCAATATTTTTAAGGCATTATGAATAAAAATGCATTGCTTTCAAGAACCAATCCGTTAGTATCAGCTGCACATACAGTATCAAAAAAGAATAATATAATATTCCCCAAAAAAGAAACCGGCCAAATTGCCAATAGAGCTGCTGAATATACTGTTCCGAATATGAAATCTGACATGACAATTGGGAAATCGAATGAGTCTTTTGAAAAAGGAACAGATAATTTATTGATGCAAAAATCATGTTCATCATGTACTAAAAGTACAAATCAAATATCAAATGGTAATTGGTTAGAAAGCACTTTAAATAAAGAAAAGAATAATGGTTTGCCAATTCAGAAAGATACAAAATCTTTTATGGAAAACAGATTTGGCACCAATTTTAATGAAGTTAGAATTCATGAAAACGATGCTTCCGGTAAATTAAATGATAATTTAGGTGCTAAAGCTTTTACTCTCGGCAATGAAATTTTTTTTAACCAAGGGCAATACAATCCGTCAACAAATGAAGGGAAATCATTATTAGCACATGAATTAACCCATACGATTCAACAAAAAAATACACGTAGTAATTTTGTCCAACGTTATATTTGTCCAAACAAAGAACCTGATCAACAAGAAGATTTTGAAAATATTAAATTGAAATATTTTACATGTATTGAAAACGGTAATCCCGGATCCGCCTTTATGATGGTTCCTCTCTTAATCTCAAAAATGACAGAAGAGGATGCTTTCAGATACGGGGCAAGAATAGCAGTTTCGATGTTAAAATACGGGTGGACAGAAGAAGCAAAAATTGTATTGTCAAAATTAGACCAGGCATGGCGGGAAACCTATAAAACAGCTAAAGACAAAATACCTAAATTATACTTCTCAATAGGTACAGCCGGTTCACCAGATTTGCTGATAGAACAGGCAAAAAAAGAAGCATTAAATGATAATCATTCAATTGCTATCCAGTTATTTGGAATTGCTTTTTTAATGCTTCAAATGGAACTTGAAGTCATGTCCGATCAATTCGTAGCAGAATTACAATCAATTAATAATGGAGAATACGAACTAGGCAGGATATTTGGAGAAGTAACCTGGATTTTAAACCGCAATGATTTAAGCAATGTATATTCTTTAATCAGGGAGATATTGGGTTTTTATACCGGTTTAGAAAGGGATGCATATATTTCAGGAGATGAGGCTGCAGCAAGAAAATATTCACTTATGCAATTAATGTTACGAATGGATTTGGATGAGAAATATACATTAGACAACGAAAGTTCAACAGGAGTTACTATGGCCACTACAAGGGATAAAGACCGATTTGGTGGTATAGGATATCGAATTATGGGGGTAAATGAAAAAGAAGAGGTTGTGACCCCTTTACCAGGTGCGCCAACACCCGATGAACTTGGAGATAATCCTGTTTATTATGCTACCATGAAGCAATTATCAGCTGCTATTGGTGATCAGGAAGAATTCGTTACAGAATTATATTCCTATCCTGAAATAATAAAAGAGTTTTCAGGTAGTAAAATAGATATGCACAATACAGATCACCGGATTCGTATTTGGAGCGTAATGTTTGATATTTATAAACAAAAAGGGACCAGTATTACCCCTTTATCTTCATTACTCAACTTAGTTGAAAAGTATTTAAAAGCATTTACTTTTCACACGGTTTACAATATACGTGACTATGGAACAAATTATTTACAGACCGAGTTCCCTGAAGATTTGGCAGGAAGGGTAGTCAGGGATTGTGGCGCTTATGCATTAACGGTCGCTTATGAAGTTTTCAGGGTTGCAAAAGAAAAAAAGGTAAATACTGATTTTCAAATATATTCGATGACAGACCATGCTACATTAGTAATTCATGAAATAGATGAGGATGCCTATTTTATTGTAAATAATGATAATATTACCGGACCTAGCTGGGACGATCCGCTAGACCTGGTGGCGAAAAGCTATGGTGCCCCGGTTGGAAGGGAATATACAGTGCATCCTGCTGTAGTAAGTGAACTGGGGTCTACATCATTATCTGATAAAACCTTTAAATCTCAAATATGGTCACGATATTTGAATGCCTCTGCATGGGAAATAAGTCCTGATCCCGTTAAGGGACCTGATGATACAAGATCAATTGAACAAAGATTTTTTGACGCTTATGGTGTATATTACTCCAAGCTAAAAGACTTTGACACATATGCAAAAGATCTAA
>CAZWGG010000070.1:0-13209 GCA_964633305.1 uncultured Bacteroidales bacterium | reverse complement strand
TCTAATGGACAGAACCCAACAAAAAGTAATTCAACTGGATAAAGAAGGAACATTTATTAAAGATTACTTTTTAGAATTGTATGGCCAGGCGTATATCAAATGGGACAATGTTAATATTGTATATGCAGGTAATGAATTAAATAAGTATAATAAAAAACTTTTTATTTTCGATAATAATTTCAACCATATATCTTCTTTCCTTACAACTAAAGAAAATGAAAGGAAGTACCTCAACTTTATTGATAAAACTAATTTTTTTATATTCAAAGATTCGCTGCGTTTTTTATATTCTTTTGATAATAACATTTATAATATTACAAAAAACAATAATGAATATTCGTTAACAGCGAGATATAAAATAGATTTTGGTAAATATACCGTACCAGATGATTTTTTTAGTCGTACTTTCTCAAATTCTTATGATTTCATGATGCAATTAAAGCCATCACCCTATGCCTATCGTATTATGGGATTTTATGAAAATGAAAATAAAATATTGTTCATGTTTTGGTATAAGGATACTCCTCTTCTCACTGTTTACAATAAAAAAGATCATTCATCTGTAATTATAGATAATATAGTTGATGACATTGTTTTTAAAGGATTAAATATCAGTCCAATTGATGAATTCTTTTCTTACTATTTTAAGGATAACAATGTATATTTTGTAGTGTATCCTTTTCAGATTAATGATAATCTGGATAAAATGAAAGAGAAATTACCTAAAGATGAATGGAACAATTATGAGAAAAATCAAATGCCTGAAGCATTTAAAAATATAACTGATAACGATAATCCGTTACTTATAGAATTTGAATTAAAATAAAATTATTATGAGACAAAACAAAGCACTTCTAAATCAGATACTATGTAGAATTATTATCTGCAATTTTAAACTGTTGAAAATAAGTCAATTTATCAACAATCTCCCAGATATACTAAAAAAATAATATATTAGTAGAAAAATAAGCCATGTTAAGTTTAATAAACGAAAAATGAAGAACTTGCTTTTTCTTATAGTATTAGTATCTATTATTTCTTGTAATCCAAAAAGGACAGGAAAAGAGGAGCTGCTCAGAAAAAACCAGTTTGTTAATGAACAAAATCCGGTAGAGATAATGGTGCTTCAACGTTCATCTTTTAAAAAAGAACTGGTGAGCAACGGTAAATTAAAAGCCCGGAGGAAAAGTATCCTTACATTCAAAATTAGTGAAGAACTGGTTAAACTTCCTGTAAAAAACGGTGACTTTGTAAAAGCCGGGCAGGTAATTGCCAGGCTAAAGCAGGAAAAGCCAGCACAAGACCTGGAACAGGCAAAGATGAAACTTGCAAAAGCACGCCTTGATTTACAGGACATCCTCATAGGACAAGGATATGATTTAAACGACAGTATACATGTGCCAAAAGAGATTCTGGAGGTAGCTATGGTACGTTCAGGATATGCAAGTGCACAAAATGAACTTGAAACTGCAAAATTAAATTATAGCAATACTGTTTTAAAGGCACCGTTTACAGGTATTATTGCTAACCTCAAATACAAGATTTATGAACAGGTAAAACCGGGTGAAGAATTTTGTACACTTATTGACAATTCGGTTTTTGAAGTAGAATTTTCAGTATTAGAACCTGAGTTGAAAGATATTGCAACTGGGAAAGGAGTTAAGGTTGTTCCCTTTTCTTTGGAAAATACGGAATATAAGGGAAAAATCTCTGAAATAAACCCCGTTGTGGATGAAAGCGGATTAATACAGGTAAAAGCCGTACTTTATAAGCCGGGAAAACTTATGGAAGGAATGAATGTAAAAGTACTGATTGAAAATAATGTGCCTGATAGACTGGTAGTTCCCAAACAGGCGGTTGTCTTACGTGATAACCAGGAAGTATTGTTCAAATATATTGGTGGTAAAGCATTCTGGACTTATGTACAGATACAAAACGAAAACAGTACTTCTTATGCCGTTATTGCCGATCCCGATAAAGGAGGTATTCTTATACCGGGTGATACGGTTATTATTTCAGGTAATCTTAATCTGGCCCATGAATCAGATGTTGTTATTGAATAGGTTGTTTAGTTTGATGTTTGAGCGTTTGAAAGTTTGTGGGTTCGAAAGTTTGAAAGTTTGAAAATTTAAAAGTTGTGGCCACAATTAATTGTTTTGAGGAATTAGAAATATGGAAATTGGCAAGAGAAATCTGCCAGAAAGTTTTTATTTATTCAAAGCGTAAACCATTCTGTAAAGATTTTTCACTTGTTGATCAGATAAAAAGATCAAGTGGTTCAACCATGGATAATATTGCCGAAGGTTTTGAAAGAGAAGGGAATAAAGAATTCATTCATTTTTTATCAATTGCAAAGGGTTCAGCGGGAGAATGCCGCTCCCAGGTATACAGAACTTTTGACAGGGAATATATATCAAAAGAAGAATATGAAGAATTGAAAGAAATGTTAGAAAACGAATGTCAAAAAATCAGAAAATTTATGCAGTACTTAAAAAGTTCTGGTTATAAAGGTCAAAAATTCCTCTAAATCATAATATTATGAATGCTATCAAACATCAAACATCAAACTATCAAACTCATTAACAAACTAAATGGTTAACTTTCTAATATCCCGTCCCATAGCCGTAACAATGACTTTCATTGCTATTCTTGTACTGGGGATTGTAGCAACAACACAGTTACCTGTTTCATTAATGCCTGATGTTGATATTCCAAAAGTTACTGTGCAGGTGAGTGCTGGAAATATGCCTGCCAGGGAACTTGAAAACACTATAATTAAACCGTTGAGACTGCAACTGGTGCAGGTCAATCACCTTACCGATATAAAAAGTGAAACAAGAGATGGAAATGCACTTGTAAAACTAGATTTTGAATACAGGACTGATATCGACCTGTCTTATATAGAAGTAAATGAAAAGATAGACAGGGCAATGGCAATATTACCAAAAAATATCGACAGGCCACGTGTATTAAAAGCCAGTGCGACTGATATTCCTGTATTCTATCTTAACCTAACCCTTAAAAACCCAGAAACGACAGAAACAACAGGAACAATAGAAACAATAGAAACCACAGAAACAACAGAAAATCTGGCCCCCTCAAACCCTCAGACACATAAACCTTCAAACTCTCAAACATTAAATTACAATGAACTATTTCCTGTCTCTCAAAAATTTGTTGAGTTAAGCAATTTTGCCGGACAGGTTATTCGAAAACGTATAGAACAATTACCAGAAGTTGCTATGGTTGACCTAAGTGGACAAGTATTTCCCGAATTGCTTATCCTGCCGGATATGGCAAAACTGGAAGCATTAGACATATCACTTTCAGATATTGAAAAAGCCCTGAAAGAAAACAACCTGAACATGGGAAACCTTACCATACGTGACGGACAATACCAGTACAACATAAGATTTTCTAATTCATTGGTTACAAAAAACGATATTGGGAATGTATATTTAAAAAATAAAGGCAGGATTTTACAGGTAAAAGAACTGGCAGAAATCATCGAACATCCCCAAAAAAGAATGGGTATGGTAATTTCTGATAAAAAAAATGCCATAACAATGGCCGTAGTAAAACAGTCGGATGCCAGGATGCAAAAACTTAAACACGAACTGCACGGGTTAGTTGAACATTTTCGTAATGATTACCCACATATTGAATTTACCATAACCCGTGATCAAACAAAACTGTTGGATTATTCTATTGCAAACCTTAAGCAAAGTTTACTGGTTGGGGCAACCCTGGCGTTTATTGTTATGTTTTTCTTTTTAAAAGATTTTAAATCCCCCTTGTTGATTGGCATTACAATCCCGACATCACTGGTAATATCCCTGCTTTTTTTTCATTTAACAAGCATTTCTTTAAACATAATTTCACTTTCGGGTCTAATACTTGGTATAGGTATGATGGTTGACAATTCCATAATTGTAATTGATAACATAACCCAACACAGGGAAAGAGGAAATAACCTTCAGCATGCTTGCATTAACGGCACAAATGAAGTATTCATGCCCATGTTAAGTTCGGTATTAACAACCTGTGCCGTGTTTATTCCTTTAATCTTTTTAAGTGGGATATCTGGTGCCTTGTTTTATGACCAGGCCATAGCTATAACCATTGGTCTTTTTGTATCATTGATAGTTTCAATTACCATCTTGCCCGTATATTACAGGCTTTTCTATATGAAAAGGAAAAATAATGATATGACTGGAAAAGGGCTTCTAGCCAGGATAAACAAGTTAGATTATGAGCTATTGTATAAAAAAGGGTTTCGTTATGTGATGAAACACCAGCGGGTAATATGGCTTGCCATTATGGTAATATTGGCAGGTATTTTTATTTTATATGCTAATTTAAAAAAGGATAAACTTCCATTAATAACCCATCACGAAACATTACTCAGGATTGACTGGAACGAAAGGGTACACATTGATGAAAACAACAGGCGGATACAGCAGATAACCGATCAAATTAATGATGACGTGGCACAGAATACCTGTATGGTAGGGGAACAGCAGTTTTTGCTTGACAACAGTTCAATAAATTCAGGACAGGAAGCTTTAGTTTACCTGGATGCAAAAACAGGAAAAGCACTTAGTAATGTTTTCCGGATTATAAAAAATTTTATGGAAAAAAACTACCCGTATGCTATATATAATTTTGAAGACGGCGGAAATATCTTTAATCTCATATTTTCTGACAAAGAACCCCAGTTAATGGCCAGGTTAAGATGTACAGCAGAATTTGGACGGCAAAGAAACCAGGTTTTACAAAACATACTGAAAAAAATACAGGAACAACTTCCCGAATTCCAGGTTAAGCCGGTAAACTGGCAGGAACACCTTGTTTTTAAGACCGACCCGGTTTTATTGACGCTATACGAGGTTAATTTCGACCAGGTGTTTACGGCGCTTAAAAGGGCTTTCAGAGAAAATGAAGTATTGCTAATCACAGAAAGTAATACGTTTGTACCTGTTATATTGGGCGGAAAGCCCAGAACAATAAGCGATATCATATCAACCATAACAGTTACAAATAGAAAAGGGGAACAAATAAGGCTAAACAGTTTATTGTCGCAGGATAAGGATTATGATTTGAAAAATATTATTGCCGGTCAGGAAGGGGAATATTATCCAATTTCACTGGATATCCCGGGCAAAAAAGTACCAGAAACAATTGAACGGATAAAAGGGGTACTGGCCAGGGACAATCAATTTGAGGCCGGATTTTCAGGCAAATATTTTTCAAACCGTAAATTATTGAAGGAACTTATTTTTATTCTGTGTGTTTCATTGTTGTTACTATATTTCATTCTGGCTTCACAGTTTGAATCCCTTACCCTTCCTATAATTGTGCTAATTGAAGTTCCTATAGATATTTTTGGTGCATTCCTGTTTTTAAAATTATTCGGTGCAGGGATCAACCTCATGTCTATGATAGGGATAGTAGTAATGAGCGGTATTATCATTAACGATTCAATTTTAAAAATAGATACCATCAACCAGTTAATAAATGAAGGATATTCGGTAATGAAGGCACTAATAGTAGCTGGACAACGAAGGTTAAAGCCAATTTTAATGACAAGTCTGACAACAATCCTGGCATTACTCCCCTTCTTGTTTATAAAAGGAATGGGCTCTGATTTACAAAAACCATTAGCCCTGACTATTATAGGGGGAATGCTATTGGGCACTCTTGTCAGTTTATACTTCATTCCTCTATGTTATTATTATCTAAAAAGGAAAAACAGGAACTAAAGAAACCAAGAAACAATATGAACAAACTAAAACAAATAGAAATACTTGGGCTTCCCAACAATCAAACTATCAAACTATCAAACTATCAAATCTTTAAACAATAAGAACTAAAGAAACAACAGAAACTAAAAAAATCTTGAAACAACAAAACAAAAATAAATTCTCTTCCTTTTCAATTATACTAATTTTTATTGCACTAATATTAATTGGGGCTAGCCTGGTACCATTGTTAAATATCCGGCTTAACCCTTCAAGATCAGCACCCGGTCTTACCGTTAAATATAGCTGGCCGGAAGCGTCGGCAAGAATAATCGAACAAGAAGTTACGTCAAAACTTGAAGGTTTATTTAGTAGTGTAAGCCAGGTAAAAGAAATTTCTTCAATATCTTCAAAAAATTATGGAAGAATTGAGATCACATTTAAAAAGAATGTTAATATCGATGCAGCCAGGTTCGAGATAGCGACACTAATAAGAAGAGTTTATCCTGGGTTGCCTTTGCAAGTTACCTACCCATCAATATCTTTAGGTACAAGCGGTCAAAAAAGGAGACCATTACTTACTTACACAATGAATTCCAGTGCTCTACCCTATCACATACAACAATATGCTGAAGAAAATATAATTCAGAAATTATCTGCAATAAAAGGGGTAAATGAGGTAAATGTTTATGGAAGTACCCCTTTTGAATATGAAATTTTGGCCGATGTATCCAAACTCCAGGAATTAAAGATAAGCACTGCTGAAGTTGTACAATCGGTAAATAGCTATTTCAGGAAAGAGATTATAGGCATTGGGGAAGAAAAACTATATAATAATTCAAATATCAGGCAATTTCAAGTTAGGCTCCAAAATAAAATTACCAATGAATTAAAATGGGAAAATATTCCTGTAAAAAAAACAGGAGGGCGTATCGTATATCTTTCTGATATTGCACAAATCAATTATCATGAACAATTGCCCAATAGTTATTACAGGATTAATGGCTTAAACACCATAAATATGGTAATTTATGCTGAAATAGGGGCTAATAACCTAAAAGTTGCAACAAAAGTTAAAGAAAAAATTAAAGAAATCCGTAAAAACTTATTGACTGGATATTCTATATCGTTGATTTATGATGCGACTGAATACATAGCAAAAGAATTACGAATAATAGGTTTAAGAACTTTAATTTCTGTTGTGCTTTTATTACTGTTTGTGTTGATAATCAGCCGTCAGTTTCGTTACCTTTTTTTAATATTATTGAGTTTATTAGCTAATTTAATTATAGCTGTAATATTCTATTACCTCCTTAAACTTGAAATACATCTTTATTCCCTGGCTGGGATAACTGTTTCCTTTGGTATCATAATTGATAACAGTATTGTGATGATTGATCATCTTCTGTATCATCGGGATAAAAAAATTTTTTTAGCAGTTCTGGCTGCCACGCTCACTACCATAAGTTCATTAAGTGTTATATTTTTCCTGGAAGAAAAACAGCGTATTAACCTTATTGATTTTACATGGGTTATGATAGTAAACATGGGCGTTTCATTGGCTGTTGCACTGTTTTTTATTCCTTCATTAATGGAAAAGATAAAACTTAAACAAAAGAAAAACAGGATTTTCTATAAGAGAAAAAAAAGGATAATAGGGGTAAACCGGGTATATGAAAAAGGCATATTACTTACTAAACGATTGAAATGGCTGTTTATCACAATCTTTATACTTGGTTTTGGAATACCTGTACATTGGTTACCCGATAAGATTGAAAAGGATACTTTTTGGGGAGGATTATACAACAACACCTTTGGAAAATCATGGCATAAAGAAAAAATTGCCCCCCTGGCAGAAAAAATACTGGGAGGTTCCCTCAGGTTATTCTCAGAACATGTATATGAGGGTTCTTTTTATGCTAACCCCGAACGCACCACGCTGTATGTACGTGGGAAAATGCCTGAAGGTTCAACTGTTCAACAACTTAACCGGGCTATAAAAAAAATGGAAAATTATATTAGCCAGTTTGATGAAATAGAAATCTTTCAAACTTCAATTAATGACTACAAAAACTCTTCTATTACTATTCACTTTAAACCTGATTATGAAAACGGGGCATTTCCATTCTATTTAAAAGAACGGTTAACATCAAAAGCAATTAGCTTAGGCGGACTCGACTGGAGCATTTACGGTGTGGGAAAAGGTTTCAATAATGCACTGTTTTCAGGGTTTAAAAACTATCAGGTACTATTACACGGATATAATTATGACCAGTTGTATGCTTATGCTGAAACATTAAAAGATGAACTTATTAAAAATCCCAGGATAAAAGATATTGAGATTAGTGGTTCTGTTAGTTGGTTTTTTACTTCTCTTTATGAATATTTTCTTGATTTTAACCAGGAGAAATTTACGATGTTCGATATTTCTTTAACCGATTACTATACAAGTTTACAGAACCATATTTACAGGCGTCCTCTTAATCCCGTTTTCGACGGGAAAGAGAAAATCCCCGTTACGCTTGTACCGGATATGACAGAATTGTATGATATTTGGAAACTGGATAATGGGCCGGCAGATATCAACAATAATACAATAAAGTTAAGCGCCTTTGGAAATATTGAAAAAAGAAAAATGGGTAATGATATTTACAAGACAAATCAACAATATCAGTTGGTAGTGGCCTACGATTTTATTGGCCCGGGCCTGTTAGCCGAAAAAGTAACGGAAACACATATTAAGCAGATAAACAAATTACTACCATTAGGTTATAAAGCTGATAGTAATCAATATGATTATTGGAACAGGAAAGATAAAAAGCAATATTACTTAATCCTCCTGGTTATCCTTATTATTTATTTTATTTGTTCAATATTATTGGAATCATTCCTGCAACCTCTTGCTATAATAGCTATGATACCAATTTCTTTTATTGGCTTGTTCCTTACATTTTATGTATTTAATTTTAATTTCGATCAGGGAGGATTTGCTGCATTTATTTTATTAAGTGGGTTGGTAGTAAATTCCGGCTTATATATTTTAAATGATTTTAATAACTATAAACAAAGAGTTAACAAGCAAGATAAATTAAAATTATACATTAAGGCATATAACCATAAAATAATTCCTGTTTTCTTAACAATTTTTTCGACAATCTTGGGGTTGGTACCATTTATTCTTGGCGGACAAAAGGAAGTATTCTGGTTTGCTTTCGCAGTTGGCACAATTGGAGGATTAGTATTTTCACTTGTTGCTTTAATACTGTATTTCCCACTTTTTTTAAATTTGAAAAATTAATTTAAAAGAAAGATAAATTCGAAAAAAATATGAAAATGGTTAAGTCTGTGATCTTCTCATTGATTATTATAATTTGTTGCAAAAAACCTGTTATTTCACAACAAGATAGCTTGTGTATGAATTTATCAATACAGGATGTAATATCTATTGCAACAGACAGTTCACTCCAGGCATTTATAGCAGAAAACCTGTATTTGGCAGATTACTGGCAATTTAAAACCTACCAGGCCCAGCGCCTTCCCTTTTTATATCTGGCTTCTACTCCAATAAACTTTAGCAGGACTATGAAACAGGAATATAATTCTTCAGATAGTTCCTACCAGTATATTGACCGGCAGATATTTAGTTCAGATGTTAATTTGTCTTTAAATCAAAACATTACCCAAACAGGTGGGAAAATTTATATTGATACCGATTTAGGGAGATTAGAGAACCTTAACAGCAACCGGTCAGTACAATATTCAACAACGCCGCTGAGAATAGGTCTGAGCCAGCAATTATTCGGATTTAACCGTTTTAAATGGGAGAAAAAAATAGAACCATTGAAATTTGAAAAAGCAAAAAAGGAATTAGTTGAATCAATAGAAGATATTTCTTTAGTTGCTGTAAGACATTTTTTTGAATTGGCACGAGCACAAATAAATCTTGAAATTGCTAAAACAATTTATGCAAATGCAGATACTTTATACAATATTGGGCAAAAGCGATTTAAAATTGCATCCATATCACAGGAAGATTTATATACTCTCAAACTCGAACTCATTAATTCCGAAAATGCATTTTACGAAGCAAAAACACAACTCAAAAGGGCAAAACTAAAATTGTACTCATTTCTCAGGCTTACAAATAATAAAGAAATTAATCTCATTCTTCCCCAAGAAATTCCATCTATTGAAATAGACCCTGGAAGAAGTTTAGAGCTGGCAAAAGCAAATAATCCGGAAATACTGGATTATGCCCGTCAAAACCTTGAATCTGAAAGGGATGTTGAACAGGCAAAAAAAAATAGCAGGTTCAATGCAAACCTTAATGCCAGCTTTGGCCTTAACCAACGTGGTAATTCTATATCTGAAGCATACAGGGACCCATTAGACCAGGAAATTGTGCAATTAAGCTTTGATATTCCAATTATTGATTGGGGGCTTGCCAAAGGAAGATACAACCTGGCAAAAAAGAACCGTGACGTTTTACTTGCATCACTCGAACAATCTGAAATAGACTTTGAGCAAAATATCATCATGATGGCTGAAGAATATAACATTCAGGAAAATTTGGTAAAAGGCGCAGCAGAAGCTGATATTATTGCCCAAAAAGCTTATGAATTATCAAAAAAAAGATTTATGATCGGGCAAACCGATGTAATAAAACTTACAACAACCCAGCGTTCAAGCATATCTGCAAAAAAAGCATATATTGATGCACTGGAACGATATTGGCAATATTATTATACGATTAGAAAATTGACATTGTATGATTTTGAAAAAGACGCTCCATTAACGGAAACAATTGATTTACATACTGAATAAAAAACACTCTCTCATTTTTACTGTATATCAATTAATTTTTCAAAAACTAAATTCCATTGTCCGGATGAATAATTTAAAAAAAAGCAAACAATTGACAATAAATTAATAAATTGGCATTTTTACCTGTTTTTGTACAGACTACTGTTGTAGCCAACTAAAATTGACCGCTAAATGAAAAAACTCAAAATAATACTAATAATATTTTTTATTGTCCTGATTGGATTGATGATAAGATGCGCCCCGAATATATTTTATAAAAACTCAGGTACAAGTATTTCTAAAGGTTCCCCAGGTAATGGATCATTAGAAAATGCTTATCAAATTGATTTAAAAGATGACTTTTATAAGACAAAATCAGGACAAGAAGTTAAAAAGAGAGGAATATATTTTGCCAGACATTTACCAAAAAAAGTAGATATAATGCATGATGACCATTATCATATTGATTTCAAAATAAAAAATTAAAAACATAATACGATAAAGTTATGGCAGCTGATTTAAAAGAAATGATTGATAATCTTTTTAGGTTCTATAAATTTGATAATCAGATTATCATATCAGTGGGTGCCGGAGGTGGGCAATTTATTGAGTATGGACGTAATTCAAAACAAGTAATTGCTATTGACAATGATGAAGGGGCATTGGTAAAACTTGAAAAAGCTTTAGATAAGGCAAAATTACTAAATAAATATATTCTCATTAATTCTGATTTTTACGAGGTTAATGAAAAAGGTGATGTTGTGTTTTTTGAATTTTGTCTTCATGAAATGAAAGATACAAAATTAGCCATAAACCATGCTTTAGATATGGCCCCCAGTATTCTTATAAATGACCATTGGCCCGGTTCGGAATGGGCATATATTGTTGATGAAAGAGAAAAAGTAATAAATAGCTGGAAAGCTTTGGAAAAATATAAATTTAAAAAAGTACAGCGATATGATAGCTTTCAATTTTTTCATGATTATGAAGAGCTTTTTCTAAAAGTTAAGGTTCAAGGGGAAAAATCAATTACCAGAATAAAACAGTACAAAAACAAGAAAGATTTCTCAATACCAATGTCGTATGGTTTTGCTTTGATTTAATTTTAATGTATATTAAGTAGCGCCTGCCCGAAAACTAATCTTTTTTCGAAAGAGTTACTGATGCCAACATGGCTTGGATGCATCAGCTAACGTAACCATTTAATAGTAATGTGCTTGGTAATAAGGGTAATGACATTGTTTAACAACCCGTATAGTGTGCATTGAGTTGATGGTAGAATTTTTAGCAAACTGTGAAATCAAGGCCCCAATTTCGGTATAAATGTATAAATTTGGTAAAATTACAAACAATTGCTTAAAATACGTTTATTCAAACATGTAGTACTATAAAACAAAACAACAATGACAAGGATTATTTTTTCTATTTTATTAGGTGGAACATTGTTTTCCGCTTATGGCCAATGGTCTGGCAGTACTGATATTGAAGGTGACATTTATCGAAATGGCAATATTGGAATTGGCAGAACCGTACGTTCTGTTTCAAGGTTAACAATCAAAGGATTGTCTACCTCTTATCCGGATAATAAAGCCCTCTACATTGAAACCAATGGTGAAAGTTCAACATTTCGAGATCAGATTTTTATTAACAGTAATTTAACAACAGGCTATGGAATAGCATTTGCAGGTCAGGGACATCATAGAGCTGGTATCTATGCTGAAAATTATGGAGGTACAGAAAGTTTTGTTGGACGATTAACATTATGGGCTAGAGGTAATAACGGTACTATAATTCTTGATGCAGGCAAGGTTGGAATTGGTACTACAGAAACAGGAACTCATAAATTGGCAGTTGAAGGAACCATTGGAGCAAGAGAAATAAAGGTGGAAGTAGGGGCTTGGTCGGACTTTGTATTTAATACAGATTATAAGTTAAAGAACTTGGAAGAAGTTGAAAGCTATATTGTAGAAAATAACAGTTTACCCGATATTCCGTCGGAACAAGAAGTGAGGGAAAACGGAATTCAATTAGGTGAAATGGATGCTAAACTTTTGCAGAAAATTGAAGAATTGACACTTTATATGATTGAAATGAATAAAGAGATTGAAAACTTAAAAGAAGAAAACAGAATATTAAAAAAACAAATAAACTTTCAGTAACAATCAACTGCTTACAGCATATATTATCGAGCCATATTATATCTTTTATTGATTATAAATTATTCCTTTCGAAGAAAAATTATAATTATGGATTAATAAAAATAGAATTTTTGCATTACACTAAAATAGAAGCAATGAAAAATAGTACACTTTTGTTGTTTTTTTTTTTGTTAGTAACATGCAGAAAAGAGGATATACAAAACGATTCTGTAGAATTTAAGATATCAGGCTTTAATGAACATAACTTCAAGGATACTGTATTCTCTGAAATCGATTCATTAATCAGAGACGGTAAATACGGGTACATAAACAGTATAATTATTATTCATAATAACGAATTGATTAAAGAAAAGTATTATGATGGTTGGGAAAGAAATGACCTCCATGAAATGCAATCTGCCACAAAAAGTATTGCCTCCCTCCTGGTTGGGCATGCAGTAAATAACGGACTGTTAACTAGTGCCTGCCAGAAAACTCCGATTTTTTAAAGTCTTTGATAAGAAAAC
>CAZWGG010000069.1:3426-13225 GCA_964633305.1 uncultured Bacteroidales bacterium | reverse complement strand
TTCTTTACTATTAGTTTGTGGATTTTGCTGTTTCATAATTATAAATTTAAGATTTGATGGGCCCTTCTTTTAAATGATTATGAGATCAGATTTTTTGTCGTTTATATCATGAGGCTTTTTAACTATTTCAAACTATATTATTGCTGCTTTTAGTGAGATCGCTCTCTTAAAAATCTACTCGTCAAAACTTAATACTACTTTTACCGGAAAATGGTCAGAAGGAGTTCGCGCTGCATATTCGGTTAACGATACTTCTTTGGGGAAATTTCCTGATTTTTCAGGCTTGTTGTCAACAATTTCCGTTCTGTAAGTATCGGTAAGAACACCATAACGCTCTACCGCGAAGGATGGACTAACAAACACATGGTCAATCCTGCTGTCCGTTTTCCGGTTAGGCCTAAAATCATTAAATGTGCCGTTTAATGCATATCTCACCTTAGCAACTTCATAAGAATCATTCAGTAAGTCAGAACCTTCCAAAATGGCATAATTGGGACTATGTTGATCAATATTGAAATCACCTGTTAAAATTACCGGCTTATCATCAACTATTTCGGTTATTTTTTTCAATACAAGTATGGCACTGTTTTTTCGGTCTTCAACACCAATATGATCCATATGCAGGTTGAAAACGAAAAACTCAAACCCGGTTTCAAGGTCTTTGAACTCCGCCCAGGTACAAATCCGGGGTAAAGCGGCGTCCCATCCTCTATTGGGCTTGTCTGTTATTTCCGATAACCAAAAATGACCTGATTCCAAAACTTTAAATTTATCTTTTATGTAAAAAATTGGAGCATATTCACCTTTTGTTTTCCCGTCGTCTCTGCCTACCCCTATATAATCATAGCCGGGAAGGCCAGCAAGCATGTCCTGCAATTGATCATGCAATACTTCCTGCGCCCCAAAAACTTCGAAGTCATGAAAACGTATTAAACTACAGATTACAGGACAACGCTCTTTCCAACCATTACCGTTAATTGAATCAGAAGTATTATGATAGCGTACGTTAAAAGATGCTGCGGTCAATTCTTGCGCCTTTATTTTCTGAATTCCAATGAGTATAAATGGCAAAAGTACAAATAGAATTCGTTTCATTTTATCTTGTTTTTTCATTGCTAAATTTACATCATATAATTTCCGAAACATTTTTCTGCCGGGTTATTTTTCATTTGAGAAAGAATACGGAAAATTTTCTTTCTTTATTCCTCTTTTCTTATTTGGAGCCGGACTCATCTGAAAATTGATTTCCGCTCCTTTCATTAAATCTTCATGTGTAATGAAATTTTTTGTGTATTTCTTTCCGTTTAACTCCATCTCAGCAATGTACCGGTTTTTTTTTGAATTATTATCAGCCTTTATCATTATCCCGTTTCCATTTTCAAATTCAATTTTCACAGACTTAAATAAAGGGGATCCGATAATATATTCATTACTGCCCGGACATACCGGGTAAAAACCCAATGCAGAGAAAACATACCAGGCTGACGTTTGTCCGTTGTCTTCGTCGCCGCAATATCCATCCGGTGTGGCAGCATAAAGTTTGTCCATAATCTCTCTTGTCCAGTATTGTGCTTTCCAGGGTTCTCCGGCATAGTTATATAAGTAAACCATATGTTGTATCGGCTGATTACCATGCGCATACTGCCCCATATTCATCACCTGCATTTCACGCATTTCGTGGATCATGGACCGGCTTTCCATTCCTTTTGCCCCCGGAATAATAAAAACAGAATCAAGCATCGTTACAAATTCCTTTTGCCCTCCCATCAGATCAATTAGCCCTTGCGGATCATGAAAAACTGACCAGGAATAGTGCCAACTGTTTCCTTCCGTAAAATCACGACTCCAGTCGGCAGGGTTAAAAGAATCGGAAAAAGAACCATCACTTGCCCTTCCTGCCATTAATTTACGTTTTGGATTATACAGATTTTTATAATTCATCGCTCTTTGCGCAAATATATCTATTTCTTCCCCGGGTTTATTCAGTGCTTTTCCCAAACGATAGATCGTCCAGTCATCATAAGCATATTCCAAAGTACGAGCAACATTCTGGTTAATACCTACATCGTTGGGAATATAGCCATAATTGTTATAATACTCATAACCTGTCCTCCCCGAAGCTGCAACCTTTGGGTGCACATTGTTTGCACCATGTTTAAGAGCTTCCCACAACGACTGGATATCATAACCTCGTAAGCCTTTCAGGTAAGCATCGGCAACGACAGATGCCGAATTGTTCCCAACCATGATATCCCGGTGCCCCGGGCTGGCCCATTCAGGAAGAAAGCCACTCTCTTTGTATGCATTTACAAGGCCTTCCTGTATTTTTTCATTTTCAGAAGGGCAGATAAAATTTAAGAGTGGAAACAAGCTGCGGAAGGTATCCCAGAATCCTGTATCAGTAAACAAGTAACCCGGCAAAACTTTGCCATTGTAAGGGCTGTAATGAACGATATTTCCATTGGCATCGATTTCAGATAGATTTCTCGGGAACAGCATCGTACGATACAAATTGGAATAAAATGTTCTGAGGATGTCAATATTATTGTCTTTAACCTGTATCTTTCCCAATACTTCGTTCCAACGCGCTTTTCCTTTACTTACAATGCTGTTGAAACCGGAGTTATCTAATTCTTTTAAATTTATCAACGCCTGTTCTTCACTGATAAAAGACGAAGCAACCCGTGCATGTATCTGTTCGTTATCAGACGTAGAAAAACCAATAATTGCTCCGGCGTGGTTGCCTTCAAATTCCTTTTCTCCTCCTGTAATTTCACCGTCTTTTACAGCTGCGAAATATGAAAAAGGCTTGTCGAAAATAATGACAAAGTAGTTTTTAAAATTGTCAGGCACACCGCCGCTGTTGCGGGTGGTATAACCAACAATTTTATTCTTTTCCGGAATAATTTTAATGTATGAACCTTTGTCAAACGCATCGGTAACAATGAACGAATTTTTGTTCTCAGGAAAGGTAAAACGGAAAATAGCTGCCCTTTCCGTCGGGGTAATTTCCGTTGTCACATCAAAATCGGCTAAATACACCCTGTAATAATAAGGTTTGGCAACTTCTGCTTTATGCGAAAACCAGCTTGCCCTTTCGTTCTCATCAAAAACTGCTTTTCCCGTGACTGGCATTATTGAGAACTGCCCATAGTCGTTCATCCAGGGACTGGGCTGATGAGTTTGTTTAAATCCCCTGATTTTATCGGCGGTGTATGTGTACATCCATCCATCACCCATTTTCCCTGTTTGAGGAGACCAAAAATTCATCCCCCAGGGAAGGGCAATCGCAGGATATGTATTTCCGGTTGAAAGTTCATATTTAGAGTTCGTGCCTACCAACGTACTTACGTAACTGACCGGATCGAAAGTTTGCGCACCCACTTTCAGGATAAAAGTCCATAAAAAACACACCCCTAAAAATCCAATTTTCTTAATCATCTTAATTCCTTAATTTATTTTTATAATTTATTCAACTTATATTTTTGTTTCCCGGTATAATCATTCCAATTTGAAAAATGTTCAGAGAAATATAGTCGTGTTATTTTCCAAAAATTAATAAAATCATGACCCCATCTTCTATCCATTATCGCTAAGTTTATATCTAAAGATTTCATGAAATTACCAGATCAATTTTACATGAACACCATCAGGGTTATTCGCAAAATTCAGGAAACAGGTTTTGCTCCATTTGTCCCAGGATACTTTCGTATCCATCTGCTTACCTGCGGCATCAATCACCTCTGCCTTTTTCACTTTTCCGGGTAAAAGGACCCGCATTACATTGATTGTATTCAACGG
The DNA here is from genome assembly GCA_964633305.1 of uncultured Bacteroidales bacterium. Classification (GTDB taxonomy): domain Bacteria; phylum Bacteroidota; class Bacteroidia; order Bacteroidales; family UBA10428; genus CAZWGG01. Next base: position 9,424 of record CAZWGG010000069.1, on the reverse strand, counting down.
ACTTTTTGCAACGAAAGAATATTCATTTTTTTTTATTTTCTCGTCGTAGATTCTGGCAGCCGTTGCCAAAACCTGGGGAGTTTTCTGATTTTTAACACTGCCAATATTGTACAAGAATGCCTGCTCTCCGGGATTCACTTTTTTTTCATCCAGAACAGGAATTTCAGGATCGAACAAATCAATCAACTTTCCCTTAATCATATAAGGAGACTGATCGGCATTCTCATCGATTACTGAAATAATTTCGTAAGGGCCTCTTTTAAGTGTGAAGTAGTTTTTAAACTCAAGTTCCCTTCTTGTTTCTGCCTGGTACAGTTTTTTTATAGTATTTACAAATTCTTTATCTCCGTTTTCCTTCAATACAAATTCCTTTGGATCGTTGCGGAAGATATACACTTTTCCATCTCCGTATTTATACTCACCTGTCAAAAACGGTTTTTTCAAATCAAGCTTCTGGAACAGGTGCCCAGATGGCGCCCTGAAATTATTTCCATCGGTATTCCACCACTCCCGGACACTTTGAAAAGGATCTTCGTCTCTACCACAGTACACAAGAATTCCTCCCTTTTTCACCCACCCGGCTATGTAGTTGTGAGCTGTCTTATCCATTGGTTTCATGCTGGAATAAGACATGATCAGCATTTTTAGGTCCTTCCATGTTTCGGAGAAAGAAACATTTTCAATATGAACAATTTTTACAGGAACTCCCCGCTTTAACAAAGGAAGAGCCTGCCCATAAAAATTTGATAGCTGCGGATCTTCATAGCCGTGGTGGGACGGGAAACGCTGAAACATCAGTGAATTTGACATAAGAACACCGATTCCCTGCGAACCACTTACTTTATTTTCAGATAAGGGCATGTTGTTCAGTGTGTTGATCATTACCTGCATCTGGGTTGAATAAAAACGCGGAATTCGTTCCTTTTTATCACTGTTTGCGCTGGTTCGGTAGTACCCCTGGTAAATCCGGTTTGGCCATGGCATTACTTCATAATCAGCGATCATCGGATAAAGTAGTTGTGCCGTAAATGTTGCCTGGTAATTTTTTTTGTAATCTGCCCAATCACGTGGCCGATCTTCAATCGGGTCAGTAAGGAAAAACATTTTTCTTCCGGTAGGCGCTGTCATCGATTCCATTGAACCGTATTCCAGGAAAGCTGTTTCAAATACACGTTCTTTTGCCTTCCCGTTAAAATAATTAGGTTCTCGTGAAGTACCGGTCCAAACCTGTGCAATGTAACCGTCAACACATGATAAAGATGCCAGACAGGCTTCGGGACTAACAATCTTCCACTGCGAATAATTCACAAGTGAATGTGTTGGAACGTAGCAACGTATATTCATTCCTTTACTTTTACCATACTCCTTTGCATAAGTGAAGCATTCGTTTAAAGCCCGGTAGTAAAGGTGATATTTCAACTTGTTAGATAAGTAAGTATTTTCAGGTGATTCATGCTGAGGTCTCCAGTCGAATCCATAATATTTTTCCCATTCTTTTTTAAATGCATCGCTGTAACCCGAGCGGGCCCAGAATTCAGGCTCTTCCAGGAAAATAGCATCAATCCCCGCATCAATTACACGTCTAATAACCTTTTCTTTCATGTATTTTATGAAATTTATGGAAGGCACGATGTACGGAACCATGTGTCCGTGCCACACAATGTCTCCTTTTCGGGTTACCTGGCCTTCATCGAGATGTATTTTCCCATCCCACCCGCCGGTGAAATAATCCTGGTATTCTCCCCATGCAATTCCGGTCATAAAATGCGTTGTATATCCCCTGTCGCGCCAAGATTTAACACGTTCCTCAAAAGTCATATTTCCTTGCTCGTGATGGTCTTTCACGCTATAAACAATCGCAACGTCTGCCCGCACATCAATTACGGGTTTCCAGGGATTTGAAGTTTGAAAAGCAGTTTTCTCTCCTGGCAGGTTTTGTGATTTCTCCTCTTTTTGCTGAGGCTGAGCATAGGCTTGAAAGACAAACGCAAACAGAAGATAAAGTATGACCGTTTTTTGCATTGATATAGTTATTTTTCGTTAAATGAAAGAAAATTATCTCCGCTAAATAGAGATGATTAACTCTAATAATCTATGAACCGTTTACCGTATATCCTCCCGAACGGCTTCGTTATAAATATGATATATTATTTCTCCCCGTTTTTGTAATCTTATGATGATTCTTTGTTCCCAGAGAAGGTTTAAAGCCACCCCATACTATGAAGTGATGGCTTTAAACCTTGAATATTATGGAATCATAACTTCCACGGGTTCGTTGTAATTCCACCGTCTTATACCACTGCCTTTTGGCGTATCGTAATTGATACGAGAAGCTGCGCGGATAAAGAGCACCCTTCCCGAAGGAATGGTTCCATTAGATTCAAGGGTAATTGTATCTCCTAACAAAGAATTAAACGCAGAACCGGTGTATTCGATTTTATTTGACCAACGGTCGTCGCGAGCACGATAACCTACCGATGGAGAATAGCTAACAAACAACTGTATATCAGTTACATTCAGAAAGCTGCTGCTATAACTTCCCATAGGTTCAATTTTAGTACGAAAATCCTCTTCGGAGACAGCACGTGTAACACGCACCTGTGCTGTAATTTTACCGTTGCTCACGCTAGGTTCTCCCACCCATTCCACTTTAAGAAAGGGTTGCACTTCAAACTTAACTTTAGTAACGCCTCCGATATCTAAGGTTTTGGTTTCATCAGCAAGAGGAACACCACGATCATCTTCACGTAACAAAGGGATAAAAGGCCCGTCAATACGGATGTTATACGTCCCTTTAAATAGTTTTGTATTCTGGAATGTTCCATCAGGCATACAATAGAAATCAGGATTATGAGTAACATTGTCACCCCAGCTAAGTTCGGTCAAACGCACCCTGATACCTTCGCTTCCCTGGTCAGTAAGTACCAGTTCTCCGGTAGCCACATCCACTACTTCGCCTTGCAGTGTTTCAGCAGGCCCGTCATAGTTGTCCAACTCAAAAAGGTCGCAGGAACTGAGTAAAAACAGCGCGAACAATAATATATAAAATGCTATTTTTTTCATATTCTGTGTATTTATTATATTACTTGTCATTAGTTTATTATCTATTCGGTTGCTGGTCGATTACCAGGCTCTTTGCTACTTCATCATCCGGAATTGCAAAGTAGTAATCAACGATATTGTACTCGAATGTCTTTAAGCTCACCCATTGAAAACGGGCATCGAAGAAATATCTTCCGCTTTGGGTGGAAAAGAAAGGATACAGTCCACGGAAACGGTAGCGTGAGTTGTTGCTGAATGCGTCCTTATCTCTGACTTCGCCCCAGAAACCGTCCCGTTCATCGTAATGTTGTACCCTCCATCGCCGCAAATCCCACTTTGTTTTATGTTCCAGTGCAAGCTCTTTTCGCCGTTCTTTACGTATAATGTTACGTCCCGTTACGTCTGGTGTAAGGTTGCCTGAAAGCATTGTCGCTCCTGCCCGTTCGCGGATATCGTTTACTGCATTTGTAGCTACCTGCATCATATTGGACCCATCGGGTGAATCTTCCCCGGCCATTGACAGCTCTACTGCTGCCTCTGCCGCATTAAGCAACACTTCGGCATAACGCATCAGGATAAACGGCTGTGCCGATTTGCCTTCGCCTGCCTGAAAAGAAGGATCGGGGTTAAGCCATTTTCGGCCATATAGTCCTGTAAGGTTACCCTCTCCATTATCATAAAACGGTCCGTTAGCTCCGGCAGCAGTCATGTCAGTACCATTGTAATTAACTATCTCCTGGCTGTTTCCTTCCCGTGGACTAAGGTAAAGCGTTTTAGGTGTTTGCGTGTAAGCATCCAGGTTTTGGTAATGTGTTTCGGCTGCTGCATACGAGTAGTCACTAAACAGTGGCTGAACCGGCTCGGTACCGGTATATACACCGGCACGGATTTCAATTTCGTTACCCTTAAACCTATCACCCGGGAAAATTACGTAAGCGCGAAGACGTGGCTCAGCATTTTGGAAAAAATCCATTGGCGAATCATACATCAGGTAATCACCTTCAGTGTTCGATGATCCGGTGGTGACTTTTATCGTTCCATCGGGGTAACGATCGAAACCTTCAAATAACTCTAAGAAATCAAGCGTTGGGCAGGTACCCGATGCCAATGGCGCTTTAAATATATACGGCGCACTGTAGGCATCATAGCCATGAGTTAGAGTAGGATACGTATATTCTTTCACATAAATATTTTCAGGGCTTGACAAATCGCTAAACATGTCCACCATATTCTCGTATTGCGCTTCATGATCGGTTGCCGACCATTTGTTCTTATAAAGCGAGTATCTGCCACTTGCTATCACTTCCCGGGCAGCTAAATAAGCTTCCCTGAAATACTTCTGAGAAGCCGCTTGCCATGAATCTTCGGAAAAGCCGATTACACGAACACCTGTTTTCTGGCCGAAACCTGTCAGGCGTCCTGTTACTATTTCGTTGTATTTGGCTACACTACCGGCATACAACATTGCTTCCGATTTAAAAGCTAATGCGACATATCTGTTTGCATACCCTGTTTTGGGGCTGGTCGGTTTTAATAAGGAATCTGCCTTGTGGAAGTCGGCAAGCACCTGGTCCCATGTTTCTTCCTCAGAAGCACGCGGTACTTCCAACTGGTCCTCGTCAGCAGGATAATTGATAACTTCAGTCACCAGTGGCACACCACCAAAACGCCGTGCCATAGCATAAAATACGAAAGCACGTACAAAATATCCTTCACCCAAATAATGATTGTAAGTAACTTCCGGAAATGAACTTCTATATTTTGGTAAAATTTCTATCAAGTAATTGGCATCGCGTAGCAAAGTAAAAGCCTTTGCCCAATATTGAGTTTTCTCACCTGTAAACGCAGTACATATTCCATCACGGTTCAAAGCTTCACCGGTACCAGAAATACCCATCGCTCCAAGCCATGAGTTGAATTCGATACCCCATTGGGCCATGTACTTGAAATCCTCAAACGGCATATTACTGTACATCCGGGCCAGATAAATTTCCATGCCGGATTCACTTGTCATAATATCTTCATCGGTAATGATATTTTTGGGTGCAATGTCTAAAACATCCTCCTTACAAGCAGAGAAAAATAATAAACCGATCAGAGATAATATATATATCCTTTTCATACTATAATCAAATTTATAATTCATAAGTTCTTAATGTAAATTTTTAAAACTTGACCGATACGCCTAACGTATAGGTCTTGCTAAGCGGATACATTCGTCCCAAATCATCATCAGGATGTTCGGGATCAACAAATTTTACACCTGTTATGGTAAACAGATTATAAGCATTGGCAAACACGCGCAAATTCATAGATGGTAATATATTTACTTTAGGTAAAGTGTAACCGAATTCGATACTCTTAAGACGGAGATAGGCAGTGCTTACACGGTTGAACTCCGAATTGCTGCGCGGGTAGTGTCCTGTAAAGCCGTAGTAGCCACTTACCCATTCTGTTTCCGGATCGTAAGGATCTGCCAGCGGATCTACCGGATGCCAGCGGTCAAGATATTGTACTAAGGTGCCGCCTCCATTGCTTCCCCATATAGAATACAATGGTTCTTTGTATTCCATAGAACCAAGTGCCGATCCCTGAAAGAGCAGGTTCATATCAAAATTCCTGTATGAACAGTCATAACTCAGACTGAAGTTCATCCATGGCGTTTGATCGTATGCAATAGGATGCTCGTCCAAATCATTGATTTCGCCATCACCATTCCAATCCAGGTATTTATAATCGCCGGGCAACACATCCCTTTCTTTGTAAAGCGGATAAGACCATATGTCGTTCCAATTTTCAAAACGCCCGGCAGCTTCGAAACCGAACTGCACTCCCTGGTAACGATTGTTCAGGTTGTCATTCCGCCATTGGTCATAGGAGTTTCCCCATGGGCCCTTGTCCACTGCGGTCAAATACTCCTGGCGGGTAATTGTGCCAATGGCTTTTACCTTATAAG
>CAZWGG010000069.1:0-3416 GCA_964633305.1 uncultured Bacteroidales bacterium | reverse complement strand
AGAACTTGCCTATTGTGTTCCGGTGTGTAAGTACTAGATCGATGCCAAAATGACGGTCACTGTTCAGGTTTTCCCTTGGCGCCTCAGCACCTATTACTGTAGGAAGGTCTGCACGACGGACAAAAAGACCTTCCCGATGACGGTCGAAATAATCGAATGAAAACCCAAACAAACCGTGCCATCCTTCAAAATCTACTCCGATATCAAACGTATGGGCTACATACCACGAGATCGACTCATTGGGAAGTGCTAACGGAGATGCGCCATATACGAACTCATTGCCGAAAATGTAGCCGGGAGCATAATGGTTATAATACCCGCCTGCGGCATTCTCACCTGAAGCCGGATAGGTGTAACCTGTTACTCAGTCGACTGGCCAATCTTCTGCCTTGGACAAATCGTCTCCTAACACTCCATAGCTGGAACGCAGTTTCAACTGATTGACAAATGACAGGGCTGAAACAGACTTAAAGAAAGGTTCTTCCGACACACGCCACCCGAGTGATGCCGACGGAAAAAAGCCCCACTGGTGACCTTTGGAAAATCTTGAGGATCCGTCATATCGAAACTGTACTTCACCAATATAGCGATTGGCATACGTATAATTTACCCTCCCTATTAATGCTGAATAAGCAACCTCATAAATATCATTAAAGCCGCTTTGCATACCGCCAAGTTGGTTTTCATCCACACCGGCAAAAAGATAGTCTGTTGCAAATGCGAGGTCGCGTTGTGCATAAAAATTATCGCCCGTATGTTTCTGAGTTTCCCAACCCATCATTCCGCTTACTTTGTGGATATCACCAAAAGTACGGTCATAATTAAGCAGGAACTGGTACAGTATCTGCTGTTTACTGTACATTTCTCGCCTTGCTTGGCTTGGAGAACTTGCATTGTACAATTTTGAATCATACGAACCGCTCAAAGAATTGTATGCATATTGATAATATTCTCTGCGGTAAATATTATTATCGTCCTTACGGTAATCGAAGCTAACCAAGCCTTTTGCGGATAAGCCTTCCAGGAAAGGTGATACTGTTCCGAAATCGAATTTAAGGTTTGCTGATGACTGGAAGTATTTTTGGTTATATTTCCGGTAGCCCGATATATCAGAGGACATTTCGGCTACCGTATTTTCCTCCAGGTCCAGTCCTTCGTAGTTTAGCATTGTATTTTCAGGATCGGCATAGGCCGGAAATAATACGCCTTGCCTCCAATAATTTTGGATAATATGCACCGTGTTAGTGTACGGGTTATTGCGCTGATCGTTGATCCCGCTCAGGTTAAGGTCTAATGTCAATCCTTTGGCAAGTTCTGTAGTGATGTTAGAACGTAAGTTATATTTGCTGTAATTCAAATCGCCTGATTTGAAAAAGCCTTCCTGGTAAAGATATCCCATTCCTATATAGTATTGGGTTTTATCGCTCCCTCCGGTAATATTTATATTGTGTTGGGATTGTGGTGAAAAGTCGGAGAATAGCAATGAAGTCCAATCAGTAGTGCGTCGTGTACCGTTACGGAAAGCTTCAAAATCATCTTCCTGGTATATTATACTACCGCCATTTATATTGTTCATTGATCTTTCATTATAAAGCGTCATGGTTTCAAAGGCGTTGGCAAGCACTGGCATTCCCGACGGCTGCTGTAAGGTATATGAACCGTTGTAGGAAATTGTCGGCTTTCCGTTTTTTGTGCCCTTTTTAGTGGTTACAAGTATTACACCGTTAGCGGCACGTACCCCATAAATAGCTGCCGAAGCATCTTTTAGCACGGATATATCTTCAATATCTTCCGGATTCAAACGCTGAAACTCATCTGTGGATCGCGGAACACCGTCGATAACCACCAACGGAGCACCCAGGCCACGTATATCAAAGTTGTTGTTGAATGTACCCGGCTCTGCACTTTTTTGCCATACACGAACACCGGAAATTCTACCGGTGAGCATGTTTTGTGGGTTCTCGTTTTTGGTTTGGAGCATTTCGTCACCTTTAATGTTCGCCACAGCTCCCGTTAATGTAACTTTTTTCTGCGTACCATAAGCTACTACGACGATTTCGTTAAGGCGCTGAATATCCAGAATCATGGCTACGTCAATCACTGATTTTGTACCTACTGCTATCTCTTCCGGTATATAACCCATAAATGAAAAAACCAGCACGGCACTGCTGTCAGGAACCTGTATGGTATATTTTCCATTGATGTCTGTCGTAGTTCCCCGGGTTGTCCCCTTAATTGCTATGTTGACTCCAGGCAAGGGAGACCCGTCTTCTACGGATGTTACCGTACCTGTTACCATAACCTCCTGCCTCTGTATACCAGTGGTTACGAACTTATGCATGCTTATATTTTTTCCATTACCCGTACCCGAGGCTAAAACGGAAGCAAAAACAAAGCACTGAACAATTATTCCGAACATAGTCAGACGCAAAAATTGCGTGACTTTTGTAGATCGATTTTTTATCATAAGTATACTTTTTTAATTAATTCTATTTCCCCAGCTCATATCGCGCCAATACGGCATACTCAGCGGCAAAAGCAAAGTTAAACATTGCTTCTGTCTTGTTATTGCCCGTATCATAACTCCAGCCCACCAACAGATTTGTAGGAAGAAAGCCTTTGTAAATGAAATTATTGTATCCGTAGTCGAGATTTTGCTGGAAAGTATTAATATATTCAGCAACATTTTCATACGAAGGATACACATCTACATATCCGCGCATCAGCACGTCATTGAACCAATTTCTAAAACCACTTATATCATAAGTGTAATATCCGGGATTAGTCTCTCCAAGTTTTGCAAAAGATTCAAAACTTGCATCCGACAATTTTTTGGCATCTTCAAGGTATATATTTTCACCAGTTACCCGAAATAAATCGGCTGCTCCGGAAAGCATTGTGCCGCTGTTATAAGTAATCGCGGGACCTACACGGTCACGGCAACTAATGCCTTTGCGGTAGACTGTCCCATTGACTGTTTCGGTTTCAGGGCTTCCCGGAGAACAACCACCCATCATATCGTCGTACACACCATCGGAACGCAACAAGTATTTTTTTTGCCATGCGTATATTTTTTTAGCAAAATCTAAATAATAGTCACTTTTCTTTACGCGCATTGTTTTTCGGGTTTTTCTGTCTGTAGCGTCTATATACCGGTATGTTATCTCATCGCTTTTGTCTTTGTACAATTCATGCAGCCATGCCAACGGGCCCACCAGAGGCCCGTTGCTGCATGAATGTTTGGTAACATAACCAGGTCCCCACGTAATACCGCCAATTTCTTCACCGTTGGCATCACGTGTACAATCCCATCCGTCAAGTACATATTCGGTCAAATACTCCGCTTTTTCCAAATACTCGTTATTGTTTGTCAGCTTATAAGCATCGAGCAATTCTCGTATAAGCCACATTTGATC
>CAZWGG010000068.1:0-13269 GCA_964633305.1 uncultured Bacteroidales bacterium | reverse complement strand
TCCTGGGATGTAATCCATATTCCATCGGAATGGGAACAGGTTGGATATGCAAATTACGACGGATATGCCTGGTACAGAAAAAAAATTAAAATTCCGGCAAACTTACAAGAAAAAGAGCTTCATTTATCGTTAGGAAAAATAGATGACTATGATCAGGTATACTTTAATGGAAAATTAATAGGTACTGTGTTTGATATTAAGAAAAGCAGGGAATACAAGAGAAAAGGATATGAATATAATGCCCGAAGAGTTTACCAAATACCTGATGAGCTAATAAATAAAAATGGTATTAACTGCATCGCTATAAGAGTATATGATGAGAGGTTACGAGGAGGAATGTACGAGGGGCCAATTGGAATTATGACAAAGTCTAATTATCAGAAATATTCGCGCAAATACTCTGAACCACGCACATTATGGGATTATATGTATGATAAATTTATAATAAGCTATATAGAAAATTAAAAAAGAAAGATGATGAATAAGGAAAGAGAAATATTCAGATATATACGCAAATATATTTTCTTAACAATTTTTTGTTTACATGTTCCTTTTCTTAAAGCTTCTGATAACAAATTAATAAAGATCAAAAGTTTGAAAGGATCATGGAAATTTTCTATTGGAGAAAGAGATGAATGGATTTCTGTAGATTATGACGATAGTCAATGGGAAAACATTTATGTCCCCTCTTCATGGGAAGATCAAGGATTTCAAGGTTATAACGGGTATGGATTTTACAGGAAACAGTTTACATTATCCAGTGAATACAAAGATTATATGCTATATCTTATTCTTGGCTATATTGATGATGTGGACGAAGTATATTTTAACGGACACAAAATAGGAAATAGCGGATCGTTCCCTCCACATTATGAAACAGCATATAATGCTCACAGGAAATATTATATTCCTGATGACATCATAAATTTTAATGGAATAAATCTAATTGCTGTTAAAGTATATGATTCATACCAGGCAGGAGGAATTGTAAGAGGAGAGATAGGAATTTATTCAACTAGTTATGGAATAAAAATGGATATTAACTTACAGGGTTTATGGAAGTTTCATGAAAGCGATGATTTTACATGGAAAAAACCTGATTATAATGATTCTAACTGGAATAAAATATTTGTCCCTGCAAAATGGGAAGACCAAGGATGTAGAGATTATGACGGATATGCCTGGTATAGAAAATCATTTGTGTATAAGGGTAACATAAGTGATGCTAAACTGGTAATGCTATTAGGTAAAATTGATGATGGAGACCAGGTATATTTAAACGGGGTTTTAATCGGCCAAACGGGAGAAATGCCAAATGTAGAAGGGAAAAAAATTTCACTAAACAATGAATATGATGCATTCAGGGGATATTACTTCTCTACCGAGTTATTAAAGAAAAATCAAAAAAATGTAATATCAGTTAGAGTTTATGATCGAGGTGGAGCCGGTGGAATATATGAAGGGCCTGTGGGTATAGTATCACAAGCAAAATACATCGATTTTTGGAGAAAAAGAAAAAGTATGTATAAAAAATAACAGCTAGAAAGGATTTTATAATTGAAATAAAAGGAGGAAGATATGAAAACTAAAGATAATTCATACAGAATTGTTAAAAACACAATTGCGATAGTAATAGTTGGATTAACACTATGTTTTAGCTCTAAGGGACAGAAGTCGTTTATAGAATTTTCCAATGATAATTATTGGACCACCTTAAGGTGTTTACTTTTTGAATTTGACCATATTACCAATAATGATAATGTTTTTCATGCACGTAATTATAACTTTGGCAAAGAAAAAATAACCCCTATAGAAGCAACTATGAATTTAGAAAACTGGATGATAAATTTTGGATCATGGAGCATAAAATCAGACAGTTATATTTGTTTTATGGACGTAGTAGAAGAAGATGAATTTGAGGTTGAGGACTGGATGTTGCATGAATTCAATATTTTAAATCCTAAACAGGAGCAATCAGCACATGAAATAACCATGGAAAATAATGAGGAAGAAAAAATGGTAATTGAGGATTGGATGCTCGATAGTAGCCATTGGACTAGTAAAAAGTTGACCCAAAAAACAAATGAATTCTGATGTGATTATTAAGTCACAAGTAGCAGTTCTTAACATATCTCAAAGGGTAGCTAAAAAGTGTATTTTACCATTTAGCTACCCTTTTCAATATAGTATAATTTACAAAAATTTTGAAAACTATACCTATTCTTCTATTTCTTTAACTTATCCGAAAATTTTACCCTTAGATGTATTTTATCTCTAAAGTATTATAGCTTTCCTTTAAACTACCATGTCAAAATAAATTGGTATTTTAACCTCTATTTTGCTAGAAACTTAATAACAGTTAATGATTAACTTAATGTTAAAACATATTAAGATAAAAAATTATTTATTTTATTATTTTGAAATCTCAAAATATTATTTTAGATTTGAAGTTTATCACCTCATTAAGTGAGTTAGTAAGTTTTGGTTCGGAGGTAGAAAATCATTAGTTAAAGTATTTATTTTTTTAATTATAGGTCATTAAAATGCTAATTGACGTTGCGGTAGCTTACGCTGAAAATGTCATTCCCCTAAAATTTAAACATTAATTTAGTAAAATTAAAAAGAATACTTAATCTTTTAAGAGGCTTATATTTAGTAAATAATATATATTCTTTTATAATAATTTCTAGGTTATTTTTATAAAAAAGAAAAAATTCAAATTTTTAAAAATAAAGTATTGAATAATTGGTTAGTTGTAAATGTAGACATAAATACAATATTATTATGAAGCAGAGTTATATATCTTTTTTAGTTATTGTTTTCATAGCGAATATGAGCATTCTATCTCGAGCTCAAAATATCCATCAAATAATACGTGGTAGTGTCACTGATTTAGACTCAGAAATACCTTTAATTGGAGCTAATGTGATTTTAGAAACAGAAGATACAATAATTGCAGCTGTAAGTGGTGCAAACGGTTTTTTTTCATTACAAAATGTGCCGATAGGAAGAAACACACTGAAAATTACATATATAGGCTATAAAGACCTGATCTTATCTAACATTATGGTAGGATCAGGGAAGGAAGTATACTTAAACATCAAGTTGGAAGAAAGTCCAGTTCAAATAGATGAAATTGTTATTAAACCTAGTGTTTCCAAAATTTCACCAATAAACAATATGGCATCAATCAGTTCAAGGTCATTTACTGTTGAAGAAACAAGCAGATATCCGGCAAGCGTTGATGACCCCCTAAGAATGGCGAAAAATTTTGCCGGTGTAGTGATGACTGGCGAAGATCAGAGTAATGAAATAATTGTAAGGGGAAATTCACCCAGAGGATTATTATGGAGAATTGAGGGAGTGCCAATATTCAACCCAAACCATTTTTCAGAAGAAGGCACCTCAGGAGGTGGTGTGTGTATGATTAGTAATAATGTTCTTAGTAATTCCGATTTTTACACTGGTGCATGGCCTGCAGAGTTTTCAGATGCTATATCTGGTGTTTTTGATTTAAACTTTAGAAATGGCAATCATTACAAACGAGAATATGCCTTGCAGATCGGTATGTTGGGGGTCGATTTTGCTGCTGAAGGACCATTTTCTAAAAAGAGTACAGCATCATATCTAATTAACTATCGATATTCTACATTAGCAATATTTGATGCATTGAATTTAATAATAAAAGAAGGTGATGCTGTGCCGGATTACCAAGATATTTCATATAAATTTTATGTGCCGACAAAATCTTTAGGAGTTTTTACAATTTGGGGACTTGGAGGGAAATCAAATCAGACACATACTCTTAAAATTAATACATATCTAAACAATCAAGGAGAAGAAGTTAATTATATTGAAAATGAAGGAGATACTTGGGATGTTTATTCCGGAGTTACAGGGATAACAAATAAAATTGTATTAAATAACAAAAGTAGTATCAAAACAACTTTTGCATTAGTTGGCAGAAAAGAGTTTCAGAAAAAAACGTATAGGCTTGATCCCGAATTAAATATATCTAGATTTGGAGTAGGGTTTGAAGAAAGCTACAAACTGTACAATTATTACTTATCAAGTGTTTACAATTTAAAGATTAATTCAAAACACAGTTGGAGAATTGGGTTGAATTATAAAAATAATTTTTTCAATGCTGCAAAATGGGAGTATAACTATAATATTGGTGAACTCGGGAAATGGGTTGACGGGAAAGGCAATATGAATCAAATACAAGGATACATTCAATCTAAAAATTACTTAACAAATAATCTTATTTTATATCCTGGATTAAGTTTTACGTATGTTGATTTCAATAAGAAGACTCTGTTTGAGCCCAGAATGGCTGTCAAATGGAATATTATAAATAAACATACGGTTGGTCTTGGATATGGTCTACATGGACAATTACAATCCGTTTCAACTTATTTAATGGATTTATCATCTTATGGAAGTAATTATTCGAATAAAAATCTTGACTTCACAAAATCACATCATATTGTGCTATCATATGACTTCAATTATTCTGATTACTTAAGATTTAAGATGGAATTATATTATCAATATTTGTTTGATGTACCTGTTACAAATTTTGATTATTATTCGAGTATTTCGGATACACTTCGTAAAAAAACTATGGGCACATATTCTACTATTTTTCGATATGATGATTTTGTACTTACTCCTCTTGAGAATAAGGGGACAGGCAAAAATTATGGAATAGACCTGACACTTGAAAAATTTTTATATAAGAATTGGTACTATCTTATAACAGCTTCTTTTTTTGAATCGAAATATACCGGTATCGACAATATTGAACGAAACTCATTATATAATAGAAATTATGTTTTTAATATTGTAAGCGGTAAAGAGTTCTTTACTTCCAAAAATAATGTAATTGGTGTTAATGTTCGATATGTGCATGCTGGAGGACAAAGGTTTATTCCTGTAAAAGAAAAAATGGGGACTGATAATGAAGGTAACAATGAACTGTTAGTTTACTTAGACTGGGATAATATTTTTGAACCCAAATTGCCCGATTATAGAAGACTAGATATTAGTTTATCCTTTCGGATTAATAAGAAGAAAGTTTCGCATTCAATATTTCTTGATATTCAAAACCTGTTTAATAGAAAAAACTCTGGAGGAGTTGATTATTGGGATTCAAATAAAGACACGTATATTTATTGGGAACAGTATGGGCTAATTCCTATTTTAAAATACAGGATGGAATTCTAAATATAAAACATGTAATTTACAAAAATTTAACTCCATGACTTTATTTCATGTAATAGCAAAACTAAAAAATATTGAAAATAAAGGTATAATCTTTATTAATAGTGATGAGGATAAAATCTATTCCTATCGGGAAATTTATGAAAACTCACTTCATATATTGTATGTATTGCAAAACAAAGGCTTGAAACCAGGAGATAAGCTTATTTTACAACTAAAAAATAATATTGATATTGTTTGTACATATTGGGCATGTATATTAGGCAAAATCGTACCAGTACCTTTAACATTGGGAAATAACACCAGCAATTTTCAAAAATTCTGCAATGTTTGTAAGCTATTAAATAATCCGTATGTTTTAATATCGAAAAAAGACCACAGAGATAACCACTTATTCTTTGCTAAAGAACGGCTTAAAGATATTTATTCGGCAATTTATCTTGAAGATATTCTTGGTAATGGTGGAGAAGGGAATATTATTCCTGCTAAACCATCTGATGTTGCATATATCCAATTTTCATCGGGTTCTACAGGAAATCCAAAAGGAGTTGTACTAACTCATCAAAATTTAATGGTCAATACTTCCGATATTCTAAATAAATTAGTAGGGACCGATAACAAAGAGGATGTTTTTCATAGTTGGATGCCTTTAACACATGATTTAGGACTGATAATATTTCATCTTGTACCGTTATTAAAACAGTTAAATCATGTTATTATTCCCTCCGAACTTTTTGTTAGAAATCCTTCAATATGGCTAAGTAAAATATCACTATACAATTCAACTATTACAGCATCAACAAATTTTGGATTAGCTTATTGTTTGAAAAACTTCAACTTTAAAAAGTATAATTCCTTAAACTTATCTTATTTAAAAACCATGATTGTTGGCGCTGAGCCTCTTGATTATAAATTATGCAGGTCGTTTGTAGATACATTTTCAAATTACGGATTAAAAAAAGGTGTGTTTTCACCAGGATATGGACTAGCTGAAGCCTGTGTAGGAGTGACGCTTCATCTAAGTAAACAAGATATTAAAGTTCATACTTTAAACAAAGAATTTATGAATATTGGCGATAAGGTGAAATATGAAAAAAGAGTACAAGATGGTGTTTCATTTTTAGAGGTGGGATCTCTTATTGGAGATTATAAGTTGAGAGTTACAAATGATGATAATGTTGTTTTGCCAGATGAACATATAGGGAATGTTGAAATTAAAGGTAAAAATGTTACTTCAGGATACTATAATAATCCACAAGCCAATAGTGAATTATTTTCATCTGATGGTTGGTTGAAAACAGGAGATATTGGATTTTTAATTAAAAACAATCTCATACTCACAGGAAGAAAGAAAGATATTATTATCATAAATGGAATAAATTATTATCCTCATGATATAGAAAGATATATCGAAAGTATTGCAAATGTAAAACCGGCGAATGTTATAGTGTCAAGCTTTTATGATGAAGAAACAAAAATTCCTGAATTATTAATATTTATTTTAAATAGAAAACCGCTAAAAGATTTTATACCTTTAGTAATCAAATGCAGAAAATACATATCAAAATATGTAGGATGTGAAGTCAACAAAGTTATTCCGGTAAACAATATTCCAAAAACAACAAGCGGTAAATTACAGCGGTACAAATTGCTTAATGATTATTTTGAAGGTAAATATAAAAAAGAGATTAGTGAAATTGAAAATTTAATTGATGTTTCAAAAAAAGCTAGCAATGAATCTATAAATAAATCAACTGATGTTAGTTATATTCAAAAGAAATTACAAATGTTTGTTAGCGAAATTACTAAACTAAAAACTGACCGGATTGATTTGGATGCTAGTTTATTATCATTCGGGGTAGATTCGTTTTTACTATCAAATTTTCAAAATAAAATAATGAATGAATTTGAGATTGAAATTCCTTTAAATGATTTTTTTATAAAATATGATAATCTAAGGAAAATCTCAGAAAAGATAGTGAAAGAACGAAATACAGTTATTCAATAACATTTCATTTTCCACAAAAGCTGTTTTATTTCAATCAATTGAAACAGAAATATTAAATGAAGGAAACAATTCTTTTCAAGATTTTAACCAAGAAAAAAAATTACATTCTTATTCTATCAATATTAATGGTGAGTTGTAAAATAATGAAAAATTATAATCAATTAATGACCGAAAAATATGAGATGTACAAAATTGAGAATCTGGAAAAGAAGATTAATATTGATGAGATGATTGAAGATATAGATTTTCTTGCCAAAACTTTGGAAGAAGTTCACCCTAATTTATATTCATCCATCTCAAAAGACTCATTCTTTACAAATATTGACAAAATAAAGAGCTCATTACCAAAAACTGATGCATTAAGAAATTTTTACAAAAAAATTGCACCAATTGTAGTAGAAATAAATCACGATCATACACATGTTCAATTTCCTTGGAATGCATATAATAATTATTTATCAAATAAGGGGAAAATATTTCCTTTTAATGTATATATTAAAAACGAAAGGATTATTATAAAAGACTGCTACTCCGGGAATACAAACCTTGTTGGAAAGGAAATAAGTTCAATCAATGGAATTGAGTCAAAAAAAATTATAGATGAATTATTAAAATATTGCTATGGCAGTACATATTACTCAAAAATTAATAAAAGATTGAATAATAATTTTTCTCCTTTACTTTGGATGGTATATGATTTTAAAGAACCTTATCATATTATTTGTGAAAAAAAGGAATATACCTTAAATGGTGCTACTTCCGCAGAAATAAATTATTATTACAATAATAAGAAAGCATCTGGAAATTCTGTAAATACTGAATTTAAGTATCAAAATTTGAATAACAAAATAGGGCTGCTTATAGTTAATAACTTCGAGCAGGAAGATTTTAAAAAAAAGTTGAAAAGTGCATTTTTGGCCATTAAAAAAGATGAAATTAGTGATTTAATCCTAGATGTCAGGAATAACACTGGAGGTAATACTATTCAAATTAAACAGCTTATAGGCTATTTACAGGATAACCCATATAAAACAAGCTCTTATATAGAACAAAGACGGAGTATCCAATTTGACAAATTCCTGGATGAAATTTTCTATAATTGGATTAAACCTTTTAGAAAATTTCATCCGTTGTTAAAGCAATATTACAATACTCAAATAGGACAAAATGCAAAAGTTTATATGAAGGAAAAAAAGCCCAAAAGAAATCCTTTAAGATTTAATAGAAATTTATATGTTTTAATTGGACCAAACAACTATTCTTCCGGAACTGAATTTGTTAGTATCATAAAAGACTATAATATGGGAATTATTATTGGTCAGGAGACGGGAAGTCCTGCCAATGAATATGGAAATCCTTATGAATTTGTTTTACCAAATTCAAATTTATGGGTTCGTTGTGCTACAAATTATACGATAAGGCCCAGTGGAGAAAAAACTATTGGAGGAATTCAACCAGATATTTATCTTAATAATCTTGAAGGAGAATTAGAAAATGAAAAGGATATAATTCTGGGATATACAATAAAATTTATACTTGATAAAAGAAATTGAACAATTAGGATTTTTACCAGTTAATAAAAAATTAAAACTTAGAAGCAATATGGAAATGTTTTTAGAAAAAATATTAAATGTTACGTTAAAAAAAAACCAAAAAATGTCAAAAAGGCTTTAATTCTTTATGAACCTGAAAGCACATATATTGGCGATTCTTTATTTGATCTTCAGGATTATAGAAAAGCAAGTTATATTTATAAGCATGCAGTCATTGACTTAAATACAAGAAAAAAAAGATCGTACAACCTGTTAAAAGAATTAATAAAAAATAATCCATACCTAAGTAACAGGCTATATAATTTGAAATGGAAAAACATTGATTTTTTAAGTTATGATCTAATATTAACACATCCGTTTATTGATTATGAATTCATTACTTATCTATATTATAACTATGAGAGTTCTGTACTTAGTAAAAGTTTTAAGACGGCTATTGAATCAGAGACTGTAATGGACCAACTTAAAAATAAAGGTAAAAAGATTTATCCACTTCAAGAACGAATTAAAAAATATATAATTCCCAAAGAACAACTAGAAAAGATACAAAAACATGAGATATTCATCTCTCAATCTGAAAGAGAATGGGGCAATAATTGGTTACTGGAAAATGGTATACAAGAAAACCAAGAATTAGTTATATTTCTTGATAGCTCTAGTTATAGGACCAAAATACTTCTTTTAGATGAATATTTCAAATTGATTAAATGGTTTTTAAGTAAACAAAATAATGTATTGTTAGTCTTCGATGAAAATAAGCAAGGTAAAAAGGAGTTATATAAGGAATGGCTAGATGAAGAGTTATTTAAAAAAATATTTTTTTTTATAGGCCTTCCATTACGAAAAGCTCTGTGTATAATCAGTAGTAAGTTTACCAAAATAATTTTCGGGCCAAGTACAGGATTATTACACTGTGCATCAGGAATATACAATGTGCTTGCTTATAGAAAAATTATTAAAAAAGAAGAAATACCCCTTATGTTTGCTTATATTTCAAAAGTTGATAATAAAAATTTTAATGAATGGTTTTGGTGGGAACATTCATTAGTACATCCATTCATAATTAGAAAAGATAGTCAAAATAACAAAATAATTAAGAAGTTACACGATTGTCCCCGGGATACTGAACTATTTCAAAAGGACTCATTGTATGCAAAAGATTATAGTGCCAAATTGATTTTAGATTATTTCGTGTCTAATTATCAATCTGAATTTGCCAATGAATATTCTTTCTAAATGTATTTCAACCATATTAATTTTTATAAGCTCAAAAAGAGAATTTTTTATAAAGTCTAACAAAAAGATACAGAAAAAACATGGATATTGATAGTGGTATTATAGAGATTTTTTTAAAAAATTTGAACAATATTGAACTTGAGAACCTAAAGAAAATTATTTTAGTTTATGAAGGGAAATACTTTTATATTGGCGACATGTTATTTGAGATTCAGCGTTATCGAAAAGGAAGGATGCTTTTCCAAAATGCCCATGTTGATTTTAATATAAGAAATAAAAAGCATTTTCAATTAATGAAGGTGTTGACAAAAAATAATACTTATATTGATAATAACATGAATAATCTTGCCTGGGATGAAATAGATTTTGAAAAATATGATTTAGTAGTTTTTATAGATAGATTTAGAGAAGATATTGCATTTCTGAATTTCATTATTGAAAAATACAAAAAAGAAATACAGGAAGGAATTTTTAAAACTCCAATTGAAGCTACATTATTCTATAATTATGTAAATGAGGGAAATATATATTCCAAATATTATGAAAGAAGAAACAAGCTAAAATTACAATATGAGGATGATGTAACGATATCACGACAAGAAGTATTTATTTCAAAAGAAGAAAGAGATTGGTCTGAAGAATGGTTAATTGAAAATGGTTTTATTCCGGGAAATCATCTCTCTATCTTATTAGATACTTCAACAAGAAGAGAAAAATGTTTGCCTATTAGTGAATATTTTAAAATTATCGAATACTTGCTTAGATCGGATAAAAATCAAATTTTAATATTCGATGAAAATATGTTAGGAAAAGAAGAGTTGTATATATCATGGTTAGGAGAGCATGTTAAATCAAAAATAATTTTTGCAAACGGGCTAAATCTTAGGAAAGCTTTATGTTTATTAAGTAATAAAAATGTTAAATTTATTTTCGGTCCAAGCACAGGATTATTACATTGTGCCTCAGGAATTTATAATGTTTTTAGCTATACCAATCAAATTTCTTCGGATGAAATTCCTCTAATGGTTACTTATGTAGCAGAGATAGAGGGTAACGAAAACTTTAATGAGTGGTTCTGGTGGGGAAAATCATTGGTAAATTGTATTGCAATTCAAAAGGATGGAAATACAAAAAAAATTAAAAAACTTCAAGATTGTCCTGTTGGACAAGAGGCATTTAATGAGAGTTTATTACCGATAGAAAATTATTCTGCTACCGATATTATTGATTTCATAAAATCAAACTTCACAAGTATTATTAATAATATAAATTGACCTGTTGTGAAACAAACCCTCTTTACTTTTCTGTTTGCCCCAAAATTCTCTTTTTCACAAATAGGTGATCCATATCATTAATATTCTAATGACACTTCAACAAACAATTATCTCATGTAAAAAAATTATTAATAGTTATGAGCCGGTATAAAAAAATATTACTTGGGATAATGCCTCAATGGACGACATTATGTCCTCCAACGGGAATAGCTGTAATCAAATCTTATCTGGAAACAAAAGGATATATAGTCAAAACCCTTGATTTAATAACAAAAAGAGATTCCCTGGAATTTTATTTTGGTTATTTTGATTTATTGAAAAAGGGTGTACAAGAATTTAATAGAGGCAACTTCTATAATGTCGGTCATGATGTTATGCATAATCATTTGATTGCCCACTTGCATTATACAAATGAAAAAGATTACATCAATTTAGTGAAAAAAATTGTCTATTATACTTACTATCAACACATAGACACAAATCTGGTTATTGAGATGAATAATTTTATTCAAAATTATGTAACCATATTGGAAAAATACTTGACTTACTTGTTAGAATTCGAAAAGCCTGATATTCTTGGGTTAACAATATATAAAAGCAATATTGCCCTCTCGCTTCTCTTTTTCAAATTAACAAAAAAAATAAATCCCAGAATCAAAACTATAGCAGGAGGGGGCGCATTTACAGATACTCACTGTGTCAATTCCCCAAACTTTAAATCTTTGATTGATGTCTCAAATAGTTATTTGGATCATGTTTTTATTGGCAGAAGTGAGAAGCTTCTTCAAAAATATTTAGATGGCGAATTAGATGAAAAAAATAAGGTGTTTTTCACAAGAGACTATTTCGAAACATCAATAGACAACCTAACAATACCTGATTATTCTGATTTTTCACTAATAAATTATGCCTATTTAAATGCCACAGCCTCTATAAGTTGTAAATATCAGTGTAAATTTTGCAATGAACAGCAATATTACGGAAAGTTTCAGCCTCGTGATGTGAGAGAAACGATCAATGAAATGAAATGTTTATCCGAAAAATATCATCGTCAGTTGTTTTTTATGACTGATGCATGCGGAAATGCTGTTGTTGACGAACTTACAACTGAAATTAATAAAAATAACCTGCCATTTTATTTTGATACCTATTTTAGGGTTGATAAAGAATCTGGTGATTATAAAAGAACTCTAAACTGGAGAAGAGGAGGATTATACAGAGTACGACTAGGCATTGAAAGTGGTTCTCAATCCGTTTTGAATAAAATGAGGAAAGCCCTTTCAGTTGACATGATAAAAAATGCACTTCATAATTTGGCAAAAGCAGGA
Organism: uncultured Bacteroidales bacterium; assembly: GCA_964633305.1. GTDB lineage: Bacteria > Bacteroidota > Bacteroidia > Bacteroidales > UBA10428 > CAZWGG01. The sequence continues at coordinate 644 of CAZWGG010000068.1, read as the reverse complement.
ATAAAAACTACAACTTATTGGGTCGTAGGATTTCCAGGTGAGACGGAAAACGATTTTCAAAGCACATTAGATTTGATAACAGAATACCAAGAATATATTTACGAAGCTGAATGTAACCCTTTTACTTATCATCACTCAGGACAAAATAATTCTGATAGTTGGGCTAAATACAGAATGCCTATTTTTGACAAGAATGATAGAAAAATGCTAATCTTTGATACTTGGACATTAAATCTATATCCTTTGCGTGAAGAGGCTCATTATCGTATGTTTAGATTTGTTGAACATTGTAAAAAACTTGGTATCCCAAATCCTTACTCTGGATATGATGTGTTTTCTGCTGATAACAGGTGGAAAAGGCTTTGTGAAAATTCAGTGCCTAATTCTACTGAATTCAATCAAGATAAAGGATTTGTTATTGAAAACCACGAATCTAATCTTATTTTAGCGAAGAACAAACGCTCAGATGAAATGGAATTCTCATTTTAATCCTCCTTCGCGAACGCTTTTACCACGCCTAAGCCCTGTTCGTAACATGCTAGAATTCAATACCATTTGTTATTATGAATAAATATTTTAAAAAACGAATTAGAGAACTATTTCAACAGTATCCTGAAATAAAAGAAGTCTTGGCAGAACATAAC
>CAZWGG010000067.1:9745-13297 GCA_964633305.1 uncultured Bacteroidales bacterium | reverse complement strand
CGTAAGACGAATTGTATCATTTCCATGTAAAATACATTGGAAATTAATTTTATTATTATCTATCCCCGACATCCATTCATTACCGGATGAATGTGAGTTAATATAACTTCTCTTTTCAGAAAGTGTTTTATTAAATAAAGGCCGCAACTTTTCTAAAAAAGAGATTTCTTTTCTATCCGTATCATTGCTTAGATTATCGTCAATTTGATCAAAACCTATAGTATATATTCCTTCTAATAATTTATTCTGCTTAACCTTATCAATAGTATTATTTTTTAGCGACCGGTAAAACGTGTTTATACCATTTTTTCGATAACCAATTTTTTGAGATATATTATAAAGATTATACCTGGCGTTTATTTCATACTCTATATCATGGGAGATTTTAAAATATACAAAAGAAGGGAATATAGCCACAATTAGTAACCATGTAAACAGGCATAAAATATATTTTGAAAACACACCGGTTCCCATAACAAAGGAAGGGCCACGAAACTTGCCAAGTTTTGATATTAGATTTCTGCCGTTTTTTTTTGACGCGGCCGCACCCCAATAAAATATACCGATAAGAATTACCTGGAATAAGATCAAAGGTAAGTACCATTCTTGTTCAATAAAATATATAAAAGAAAATACGGTTAGTAAAACAAAGAAAATAGCAGAGATAAATAAAAACCATAACTTTCTTTTTCGAAGGTGTGAATCTGCAAGTATGTAATACGTATAAGTGAAAACTAACAAGATGGACGACCAAATTGTTAATAAGCCCACAGATTTACTGTTTGTTGAAAATAACAAAACGTTGAAAACAACCAGTACAAAAATCAACAATAAATTTATTGCTAAAATTAGTGAATACTTCCACTCGTATTCTTTATCATTATTGAACCTGATCCAATCAAAAGAGAATATGGATTTTTTTAGTTTGGTTGGCCGTAAACTCAATAATAGTAAAGCTAATGCCTGTAATAAAAATATTCCAAACGAGAATACAGACAATAAAAAAGAAACACTAAGTATCTCGGAATTCGATGTTTTAGATAACTCTTTGTTATAAAATGTTACAACATACAATGGTAAACCTGTCACAGGTTTTATAAATATTCTCCTGTCGTATCCGTGATACCTGAAATTCGTATATTCCTCAACATTGCTGTAAATACAAGAATTCAGGATTTTATTTTGATTGCTTTCTACCAACAAGTTCTCCTGTAGATTAAACTCTTTATCGGAATGAAACCACACATCGCCCGATTTATCAACAACACAAAATTTATAACCATTCGGTAAAACCGGATCTATTACTGAATTAAGAGGCGTTGTTAATGCCGAAACTTTTGGGCCATTTGCATATTTTGGGTTATCCGCATCGATATGGGGCGGCTCAAACTTTTTTGAAATAGCAGCCAGGCATTCACCTGAAGTGATGGACCTTATTGATTCCAACACAAATTTCTTCCTATAAATACCCTGACTATTTTCTTTTGAAGGCAAATTCCACGTTTCGTCATTTAGCGCTTTTTGAAAATAGTCTCTATGACTAAGATTGTCTAATGTCCCTTTTTTATTGAAAATTGACAATAATACTTTCTGTTCCCCCTTATCATCCATCCAAAAGGCATACTTTAAGTATCCATATTTGCATGGGTTGAATAGTGAAGTATCATTAAGAATACCTGTGATATATCCTTTTAACTTAGTATTATTCTTATCGGACTGCTCAAATAATTTATTAATTGTATCGGAATTATAACTTTCAAAATACTCCAATTGATCATATATAGCAGAAAGTTCATTTGAGAATTTATTTTCGATAGAATCCGCAATTGTCTGTAAATTACTATCAATGTTATGCCTGGTAGTAATTAGATTATAAAAAAAACTCAATAAAATAAGAATAACAAGTGATGAACCAAAGAACAGCGAAATAGTAGCAAATATACAATCACGTGCATTTAATTCCTCGATAGGGCTAAGTGTAACAAACTTCATAATAGGTATAGAAAGTAACACGAGTAAAAGTAAAGCTGATAAAAGGAATATAAACCATGTATCAAATCTCCGTTTCATCGAAAGATAACTTTTTTCCTTCACCAACCCACATATCAACCAATCCCCTACTCTTTCCGTGTTAACCTTACTGTGAAATAAATAATAATTCACACCTCCAATATTCAGTTTATTATTATTTTCCAAGTAATTAAATGCATCTATTTTCAACAAATTTTCGGTGTATTGATTTATACTATTTGGAAGAACTGTGCTAAAGCATAAAACAGAATCTGCTAATCGTATGACAAGATGTTCATCAAACTTCGAACGACTAACCAAAGGAAGAAAAAAATTCCCGATATCTGTTTTAAGTAAAAAAACAGGTTCGTCCTTGTTTTTTTTTATTTTGAAAAATATGGCTTTTTCATTATAATCAGCTTCATTATCGGTTATAAAAACATTGTGAAAAATAATATTTCTATTAACAACCTCATTCTGTTTAACAGAATCAATTTTATGGGTGAAAAACTGCATTATATTTGCATTGTCTTCATTCCTCAATTGCCTATCACCAAATGGGATAAGCTCAATAATATGATTAGCATTTTTATAAAAATTGTCACTTTTTTTCTTAAAATTTTCAGCAATTCGCTCCAATTCCCTAAAACATTGTGAAACTAGTTGTGATTCATTTTTCTTAATATAAATACAGAAGTAATAAACAAATCCTAAAGACAAGATAACAAGTGTTGAGATTATTACCCAGTATTTTTTTGATAAATTAATTGGCTTCATTTATAATGTTTTTTAATGATTTTGACAATAGGCAAAACATGAATCTCCTCCCCCAACATGAAATTTTCTCTAACAAACAATATCAATTGAAATTTCACCTATCTCAATCTGAGTAAATTTAACAAATATGAATAATATAAACCAGTTAAAGTGATATTGAATGAGCGGTAAACGGGGTTCGAACCCGCGACCTTGAGCTTGGGAAGCTCACGCTCTACCAACTGAGCTACTACCGCAGAAGCCCAAAATTATAAATTGTTTTTTGATTTTTTACTTTAAAGATTCATTATTTTTTCAAATACCGGCAAAATAGAGCCTCTCACGGGACTCGAACCCGCGACCTGCTCATTACGAATGAGCTGCTCTACCAGCTGAGCTAAAGAGGCTTTGTAAGAATTCTATCTATTCAGTCGGCATATTATTTTTTTAATGCCCGTATACGTTGCAACAATGTGGGATGGGAATAATGAAAAAACACATAAGCCGGGTGTGGCGTAAGATTTGATAGATTTTTAGAAGATAATTTTTTTAATGAACTTATCAAATTATCTGCATTTTCGTATTCCCCTGCAAATCTATCGGCAGCATATTCATTTTTACGTGAAAATATATTCATTACAAGTCCGATAATAAGAGATATAGGACTGTAAAGTATTCCAAAAGCAATAAGTCCGAGATGAAAACCAGGTACATCAGAACCAAGCGCCTGTGAAAATTGAGGGTTATCCACAAAAAAAGAAAATATATAAAGGGTTATACCGGTTT
>CAZWGG010000067.1:0-9735 GCA_964633305.1 uncultured Bacteroidales bacterium | reverse complement strand
AAGTGTATGCTTCTTTTTATAATGTCCTATTTCATGGGCCAGCACGGCGACTATCTCATTTACACTCAAATCGTTAATAAGCGTATCAAAAAGAACGACCCTTTTTTTTGCTCCTAATCCTGCAAAATAAGCATTTGCTTTTGTTGAACGTTTTGACCCGTCGATTACAAAAACATTCTGAAGTTTAAATCCAACCTTTTCACTAAATTTATGAATAGCATGTTTTAGCTCACCTTCTTCCAGGGGTTTTTGTTTATTAAAAAGAGGAACTATAAGAGTTGAATAGAACATATTCATAAATATAGAGAAAACACTAACAGCTATCCAGGCATAAACCCAAAACATGTTAGTCGTAAGCTGGTATAACCAAATAATAAGGGCCAAAAGACCTCCCCCTATAATCGCGGCAAGGAACCAACCTTTTATTTTATCGAGGATAAATGTTTTTGGTGTGGTTTTATTAAAACCAAATCTTTCTTCAATAATAAATGTGTCATACCATGAAAAAGGTGTATTTATAATATCTGAAGCAAATAGTAAAATACCAAAAAAAATCAAGGCAATTGGTATGGGGTGATCTGCAATTTGCCTGGCAATACCATCTACAAAGGCAAACCCACCAAAAAAGAACATAAATAAAATAACCAGAAAACTAAATGAGCTGGTAATTAAGGAAAATCTATCATTAGTTTTTTTATATTCCTGTGACTTTTTATACTGTTCTGCATCAAATACATCCTTAACCTCATCCGGTAGGTCAGTGCCCATTTTTGAGGTATTTAAAATACTTAATATCCTTTCTAGAATATAGTTAAAAACGATAATCCCTATAATAAAATAAAAAACCGTATTATACATTAATCTTTTTTTTAAGGCTGTAAAAATAGTAATTATACTGATACTTTCTAGAGACTGCTTAAAATCCATGCATCAATTTCTTTATGTGTTTTTTTAAATAGCCAATTATTATTAGCATTAAACCTGTCTTACCTGGTCACTCCCATTTGTTTATCAAGAATGCCCGCTTGCCTTAACCTATTTAACAATAGTTGTTTATAAGCCTGCGAATATTTTGTGCTGTATATCGAATCAGAATAGTTTATCCAATCGTTAGCCACATCGATTTTATCCTCCATTTCACATGCTAATGCCATATTAAAAGCTGCTTTTGCCGCTAGCTTTGTATTTTCTGAGTTTGTGACTTTTCTCCATGCTTCAGCGGCTTTTATCCACATACCATTTTTAGCATATTTTGATCCTTCGTTCATTAATTTGTTTCCATACAGATAATAAATACGTTCTACATTATCATTCCATATCGGAACTAATTTTCGCGCAATTTGCCGTCCAGTTTCATAACACAATTCAGAAATCATATCTTCACCCGAAGGAAGTAAATTAAGCGCTCCATTACAGGAATAGTCCAATTCTTTCCAATACAATGAATAAGAAAAAGTATCGTTACTTACTACTTTAAAACCTTCAGGAAACAAGATTATCCACTCAATATGGTTTTCAAGTTTAAAAGTTGCATAGCAAAAAATTTCATAAACCGATTCAAGGTTTAATGAATCGGTTAAATAAAAATTGTTAATTAGTATGACAGCATCGGTAGAGTCGTGTTTACATAGTTTTATAATATCGGTCCAATTGTAATTAAAATCGCCATTGTTAGAAAAAATATCATTCGTGTCAGGTATCACTACTTTATTTAATCGTGGTGATTCATCTATGATATCAGCTATTCCGAACAAATAATTCTTAGTAAGCGAATAGTAATTAACCCATGTATTAAGTTTAATATTATTAATAGAGTCTAACCTTCCTGCCGGTGAATTTCTCTCATTAATTCTGGATAGTATGGAAACATTTTTTATCTTGGGTGGCAATATAATTTCTGCCGGTTCTAAAATACTGATATTTATATATTTTACAGGAGAACAGGCAGCAAAAATAAGTGCAAGTATAGAAAAAATAATAAGTCTACAATTGTATAAAATCATTCTATAACATTATTTATCAGACAATAAGAACAAATTCTTTAAAAATGTTTTGAAGTGGTTAAGATAATAAATGAGAGGAAAAAAACAGCTACACAAAATATTTTTTATAATTAAGAAATATATTACTTTTAACCTGGTTAAACATAAAAAAGCTAATATGCCCCGTAACTTATTATTAATTGCCGGACTTATAATATGGGTTTATGCCCTTTTTGAAGTGTTGCAAAGCCGTTTTGAAGACAATGCTACCAAACTTATATGGGTGTTGGTTGTTATACTTTTAAACGTGCTCGGAGCAATTCTATATTTGCTTATAGGAAGAAAACAGAGGATATGAAAAGTAAAAAAACTGTGCTAATTTTCTTGCTTTTCCGGATTTTTGTAACTGCAAGGATTTACCAATCGCATTTCATGAAAGCCCATGGTTTTAATCGCACGTGCACTTGCACCAACATTTTCTGAAACTGCGGGTTCAACAAGTATAAAAATAAAACGCATGGTGCAATATGCTCAATCCGTTACTCAACACTATTTTAATTAACCAAACTTATACCGCTTTTTAATCATCTTATCAATCTTCCATGTACATTCCAATCCCTGGTTAAATTCAACCCAGTCACCCGGGCCAAAAGAGACGGTATTTCCTTGTGGATCGGTAACAGTAGCCTTTCCTTCAAGAATATAACATATTTCTTTGTCATCATAATACCAGGGAAATTCAGAGGGTTCCTTGCTCCATGTTCCCCATGACTTGGTTTGTGCTATTTCTTCTTCCGAAGGTTTTTTAACGTTCATCATATCTTAAATTTTTTTTTATGTTTAGTTAAACAAAAATAAAATTTAACCCTGTTAATTCCTAATGAATCAATTGACAAAAATTAGTAGGTTAATTATATAAATTATGATAGACAATCTAACCATATTATTTCAATTTCGTACCTTTGTATAAGGTTCCATTATTATCATTCATTATTTTGAATAATGGACAAAAAATCTCAGTATAATGAAATTACAGGATGGCGCGTTTTTCAAAAAAGTTTATATTTCTATATTCTTTTTTTGTTTTTCATTTCTAATTTATTCTCAACAATTGGTAATAAACGAGTTAATGCCTTCAAATCTCTCTGTATTAACAGATAATGATGGTGATACACCGGATTGGATTGAATTGTATAATGCAGATGAAGTACCAATAAATATTGGAGGGTTCGGACTATCAGATAATGATAGTGTTCCTTTTCGCTGGACTTTTCCATCGATGTTACTTGGCAGTAAGGAATATCTTTTACTGTTTGCTTCAGGAAAAGACAGAAAAGATATTCCATTGCACTGGGAGACGATAATTGACTGGGGTGACAACTGGAAGTACCTTTTACCAAGCGCTGAACTACCTTCGGAATGGACAACAACATCTTTTGATGATAGCTCATGGGATACAGGTAATAGTGGCTTTGGATACAGCGACAATGACGATTCCACCATTATTAATGCAACTATTTCGGTCTTTATCAGGAAAAGTTTCACAGTTTCAACGGTTTCTGACTGCCGAAAAGCAATACTTAGCATGGATTATGATGATGCATTTATTGCCTATCTTAATGGTTTTGAAATTGCAAGAAGTAATATCGGGACAAATGGAATTCCTTCACCATATAACCAGAAAGCTTTATCTAACCATGAAGCCCATATATATAATGGGGGTAAGATCGAAGAGTTTTTGGTTGACTCTGTTTTCAACTTTTTGCAGGAAGGTGAAAATATTCTTGCTATTCAAATACATAATGTTGATGTAAGCTCATCCGACCTCACTGCAATTCCCTTATTTACTCTTGGACTAACAGAACCTTTGGAATCACCGGAAGGAATTTCAACATACCTGGATATTAATCCTGTTGGACTTCACACAAACTTTAAGATCAATGCTTCAAAAGAAACAATTTATTTAACAGACAGTACCGGTATTTTACTAGATTCTTTGCAAGTTTCTGATATGAGATCAGACATTTCTATCGGACGTAAACCCGATGGAAGTGATACATTATTTTTATTTGATGTTCCTACTCCAGGGAAACCAAACCAGGAACAGGGATTTCTCCCCTCGTTTGGTAAACAACCATTATTCTCACATGATGGGGGAATATACCAGGCTGGTTTTAACCTCGGACTTAATGCAAATACAGGGGATACAATTTATTATACAACCGACGGATCAGAACCGCAATTAACATCAATGATATATACTAATCCGCTTTACATTAACAAAAGTAAGGTTATACGGGCAAGAATTCTTAATCATAACGAGCTTCCTGGTGATATTATAACAAATACGTATATTATTATTAATCGCACTATTGATATGCCAGTTGTATCAATTTCTACAGCTCCCGAAAACCTATGGGATACCGAAACAGGAATATATGTAAAAGGAAATAATGCCGAACCGAATGAACCCTATTACGGAGCTAATTACTGGATGGACTGGGAAAAGCCAGCTCATATTGAATTTTTTGAACCGGGAGGAACACTCGGTTTTGAAATGGATGCAGGGATTAAAATTTTTGGTGCCTGGAGCAGATCATTTGAGCAAAAATCATTATCTGTTTTTGCACGAAAAAAATATGGGGAGAATGAAATTAATTACCAGCTATTTAGCTACTTGCCAATCAATACTTTCGAAGCTTTCCTATTAAGAAACTCAGGTAACGATTTCTTGTACACAGGATTTCGTGATGCTTTTCATACAAGCCTTACAGGTAATTCAGGTGTTGATCATCAGGCTTACAGACCCGCTGTTGTATTTATAAATGGAGAATACTGGGGAATACAAAATATACGCGAAAAAATTAATGAACATTTCATAGCATCACACCACAATGTTAATAAAAACAACATGGATATGCTTGAATACAATGGTTCTGTTATTCATGGAAGCAATACACATTATAATGATATGATTAGCTATATAAATAGCCATAGCTTGTCCAATTCAAATTATTACGAATACGTTAGGACCAAAATGGATATTGATAATTATATCAACTACCTGCTATTACAAATTTATATTGATAACAAAGACTGGCCCGGTAATAATATAAAATACTGGCGTGAACAATCGCTTGCCGGAAAATGGAGATGGATTTTATTCGATACTGATTTTGGTTTTGGAATTTGGGACGTTAACAAGTATACATATAATACTTTACAATTTGTGCTAGACCCTTATGGACCGGAATGGCCTAATCCGCCATGGTCAACCTTTCTTTTTAGGAAATTAATAGAAAACCATCAATTTACAGTTGATTTTATAAATTGTTTTGCTGATAATCTGAACACTATATTTCAGCCGGTAAATATTAGTAGCTTCATTGAATATTTTAAAGAAAAATATAGTAATGAAATGCCGTATCATTTAAGCAGATGGAATGGCAGCTACCAAAATTGGTTAGCTGAAATAGAAAATATGAAAATATTTGGAAATAACCGTATTAGTTATGTTCGTGGCCATATAGTATCGGAGTTCGGATTGAAAGGCACACATAAAGTCATATTAAAAACTTCAAATTATGGATCAGGTAAAGTAAAATTAAATTCCATCACCCCTTTTAATTATCCGTGGGGGGGAGTATATTTTGATAATATTCCTATTCAGCTAACTGCAAAACCCGAACCGGGCTATCGTTTTGTAAGATGGGGAGGCAATGAAACAAGTACATCGCCAACCATTACGGTTAATGTTTTGTCTGATATTGAACTAACTGCCTATTTTGAGGAAGACGGAAGTAAATTGAATTCGATTATAATAAACGAAATTAATTATCATTCTGTACCGGGAAATAGTGCAGGTGACTGGATTGAACTTTACAACCGGGGAGAAGAAGCTATGGATATTTCATTCTGGAAAATAAAAGATTCCGATGATTTACATTTCTTTCTTATTCCGCAAAATATGATCTTAAACCCAGGGGAATATTTAGTAATATGCAGAGATTCGACACTCTTCCAATCACAATATGGTTCTATCACAAACTATGTAGGTAACCTAAATTTCGGATTAGCAAGTGCAGGTGAATGCGTTAGATTATACAACTATGCCAACAAACTTGTTGATTCAGTTTATTATAAACCCGTATACCCATGGCCTGAAAATGCTAATGGAACAGGCCATTCTCTGGCATTAAAAAATCCTTCGGCAGATAATACAAACCCCATAAGCTGGTTGCCATCAAGTGGAACAGGAACACCCGGAAGTATGAATGACATTTTTACCAGTGTTGACATGTTCACAAATGATATGGAAAACAGGACAGATGAGTTGTTCCAAAATTACCCGAATCCTTTTTCTACAGTAACTACTATACAATTTACACTAAACACAAGCCAAAAAGTAAAAATATCTTTATATAACCTCAGCGGACAACTAATTGATATTTTTACCAATACTTATTTCGACAAAGGAGAACATGAGTTAATCTGGAGTACATACAACTCCGGGAAAGAAATTTCACCCGGTATCTACCTGATAAAGATGGAAACCAACACATTTAGCAAAGCAATAAAGACAGCTATTATCAGGTAATAAAATTCATAGGACAAGTAGTTTCTTTCCAAACAACAAGTACTTTTACTCAAAACTACAAGTAGTTTCTTTCTAAACAACAAATACTTTTACTCAAAACTACAAGTAGTTTTATCCAAAGTCTTGCCTTTCCATTCAATGCTAGATTAGTAATTAACTCATTGTCAATTTGCTTAAAAACAAATATTTTTGTTTATTGTCAACCAATAAAAGAAATTCTGTCATTTCACATTGTGGATTGAAGAATATTCTTTCAAAATAATAAAGTAAAGTAATTCCACATATACAAATAAATACATACTCCTATTTTTTTCTACTTTTTTTATATATTTAATGACCTTATATTAAAAATTCAAGTATTATGAATTTTAGGGAACAATTGGTTGATAGTTCAAGGCTGGTAGGAAACATTGTTGCTGAAAAGGTTGGAGAAAATCCTGAGCATTATAAACAAATTCTGGATATTGTCCTTACCGATGAAATACCTATGTCATCGAGAGCTGGAAGGGTATTAGACTTTTGTACAATAAAAAATCCCGGTTTAATAACCCCCCATATTGCCCGTATTTTTAATCAAATAAAAAAAGGCCAATGCCTGCACCGTTCCGTACTAAAAATATTTTCCGAACTTCCTGTTACGTTTACAGAAGAACAGGAAGGAATGTTGGTTGATGCCTGTTTCAAATGGCTTGCTGATGATTCTCAAGCTGTTGCAATTAAAGTATACTGTATGGAAATACTGGGAAAATTTGCGCAAAAAGAACCCGGTATTATTCCCGAACTGGTTAGTATACTTGAAGAACAAATCCCGACAGGCACTGCAGGAATTAAAAGCCGTTCAAGGAAAATTATCAGAAAATTAAGAACATGACTTCAAATAAAAAAGGGCTTGAAGCCCTTTTTCATTTTTTAGTTAAGATTTAATCAATATACCCTAACCTGTCCTACTCTTTTCACAGCAACCTCAGGTTTCTCATCATACGTTGTAATTAAACCGGTAACGATAACATGCTGTTGTTCGAAATATTTTTCAGGCCATTGGCTAAACCTTCTGGCAATATTACCCGGAATTACTACGCTAAAATCGTGGTAAGGATAATATGCCCCAAAATAAAGAATATATTCATCGGTTTTATGTGAATAAAATGTTTCAAAAACCTTTCCATAAATATTCATTACTTCACCCATGTAAAAAGTTGCATCATAAGCTGATATGGTTTCAATCGTATATCCTACAGGATATTTCCAAACCTTTACCATTGGGTATATGTTTATATATTCCACTCTCATAGCAGGTGTCCAAAGAATGTTAACATGAACAGGTACACGATAAGGATAATGTTTAGCACGATAATACCTTGATTTGGGTGGATGATGATAATGATATTTAACAACCCTGTGTTCTGTGCATACTCTTGGTGACTTATAATAAGACACATATGTAGTTCCTCTATTTACACGATGATTGTTGCTTCTAGCTTCATTGTTTTTATAGGAATGAGTAGTTTGGCTATTGTTTATTTTATTTACATCAGCATGTCGTGTAGCCGTTCGGTTATACTTCCTATCTTCAGGTTTTGAACTGTAAGTGTTGTGGGTTCCTGTATTACGGTTATACGACTTTGATGTTTGTTGAGAGGAAGTATTTCTTCGTGCTGCAGTTGATGAAGATGTTTTATTACTTCGTACAGATGTTCTTTCATTATTTCCTCTTCTTGAATTAACCTCTTGTTTTGTTTCCTTATTATTATCTCCTCTGACAGATTTAGTCGTATTGGCCGTCCTCCTTGAGGTCTGAGAAAATGTGGTTGCTGTCATCAACAACATTACCAATAAGAAAACTAATTTTTTCATGATCTTAAATTTTTAAGTAATCTTCTTTTTACCGAATGCAAAAAGCTTGCCAAAAAAAATAGTTGAAGCGATCTCCTTAACAAGCTATTTTATCTTTTTTAAGTTAACATAAAATCTATTTTTTTGTTAACTATAGAATCAATATTACTATTTTTGTTCCTTAATTTTTTTCAAAAATATACTATATGCCTTTAAACATACCTGATAAACTACCAGCTGTTGAGATATTGCAAAATGAGAATATATTTGTAATGGGAGAAACAAAAGCAACTCATCAGGATATTCGCCCTATGCAGCTTGTAATACTTAATTTAATGCCCTTAAAAATTACCACGGAAACACATATTTTAAGGTTGCTTTCAAATACGCCCCTTCAGGTTGAAGTAATATTACTGAACACAAAAGACCATATTTCTAAACATACTCCAATTGAGCATCTTCAAACGTTTTACAAAACATTTGATGAAATAAAATCAAAGAAATTTGACGGAATGATAATTACCGGTGCTCCCATAGAACATCTTGAATTTGAAGAAGTAGATTACTGGGAGGAACTTAAAGGCATAATGGATTGGGTAAAAACAAATGTTACTTCTACCATGTTTATTTGCTGGGGTGCCCAGGCCGGATTATATCATTACTACAAAATACCTAAATATAAATTACAAAAAAAATTATTTGGGGTATATAACCATACCATCTATAATTCAAAAATTCCACTTATTAGAGGATTTGACGAAGAATTTCAAGCACCTCATTCCAGGTACACAGAAATACGTAGAGAAGATATTGAAAAAATTAAGGATCTTGTTATTGTATCTGAATCAAAAGAAGCCGGTGTATATATGGTGATAACAAAAGATGGCAGACAAATATTTGTTACCGGGCATTCCGAATATGATCCTACAACATTAAAAGATGAATACGAACGTGATCTTAAAAAAGGGATTGATATTCAAGTACCTGTTAACTATTTTCCGAATAATAACCCCACAAACACACCAAAAGTCAGATGGAAAAGCCATGCAAATTTGTTGTATTATAATTGGCTGAATTATTATGTTTATCAAATGACCCCTTACGATATTCATACAATACAATAAAATAATTATTTGACCATATCAATGTTATGGTTTTGTATTTACAAAGCAGGATAAAAATCTAAAACCTATAGTTTATTAGTCCACAGTTTTATAGGGAATAAGTCAACGGTTTGATAGTTTGTTAGTCCGCAGTTTTATAAGTAGCGCCTGCCAGAAAACTCCTATTTTTTAAAGTCTTTGATAAGAAAACGTCAAAGAC
>CAZWGG010000066.1:0-13314 GCA_964633305.1 uncultured Bacteroidales bacterium | reverse complement strand
TTGCGATACTCCATCAATTGTAACATCACTTATTAAATATCCTGCATCGGCTGTGAAGGTGTAGGTTGTATCCTTACCTTCTTCAACCATTGTTCTGCCAGAGGGGCTAATAGTGCCGCCTGTACTTGAGTATGCATTTATTGCATAGCTTGGGATAACTGAAACGTGAATAGTATGATCTGCATTTACATTGATAAACTCATAGCTGCTTCCATCTCCTCCTTGCGATACACCATCAACTATAACATCACTTATCACATTTGGGAATATAGCAGTAAAATTAAACATTTGATCTGCACCTTTTGCCACAACAATTGTACCCACAGGATTCATACTGCCACCAGGATCTATAGATGCCGTTATCGTATATGGTGAAGCTTCGGTAAATACGGCGCTAATAGTATGGTCCGCCATTACATTAGTAAATTCATAAGTTTTTATAGCCCCCTGGGACACCCCGTCAACTATAACATCATCTATTGTATAGCCTGGTATGGCTTCGATGTCATATGATCTGTTTGCACCTTCTTTAACGGACCTTACACCCAATGGATATATAGTCCCACCTTCTGTGGCTTCAGATACAATTGAATAATATCCTGGTTCAGGAATAACTGATATATGGATGCTATGGTCCGCCGTTAAATTTTCGAATTCGTATTCTGGAATTGGCCCCTGGGATACATTGTCAACTTTAACATCGCTTATTTCAAAATTTGTTTCGGCATCAATATCTACAGTTAAGTCTGTATTTGGTATTACGTAAATAGCTTCTGACAAAAGAATAGCATTATCAAAATTAATACTAATAGAAACTTTCCCGCCTATATCTGCCGTTGCAGTTATCTTAATTAGTGATGACATTGACGAAAATTGGGCAGAAACCGTGTGGTCCCCATTTGCAAGAATTCTGTATTCATAGCTGGTATCAACCATAGTTCTTAAATCACCATCGATTATTGTACCCGTAACCAGGTATCCTGGCGAAGGGGTGAATGTAAATTCCAAAAGTGTACCTTCTTTTACAGTCATTGTACCCGAAGGTGTAATTGTACCACCGCCGCTTTGAATTACTGTTATGGTATAAACTGGAATAAATGTTACACTAATAATATGATTTTCAGTTACATTATCGAAAGTGTACGAATTAACAGGGCCTTTAGACATGTAGTCAACCTTAACATCATCAATCACGTAACCAGCATCAGGAGTGATGGCATATGTTTGGCTGCCTCCCGAAAAGACCTGGGTTTCACCATTTGGAGAAATAGTGCCATTTGAACCAGCTGTAGCTGTTATAGTAAATACTTTTGTAAACTCGGCCGAAATAGTATGGTTTGCGTTGACATTAGTAAAAGTATAACTCGAACTGACTGCAATGTTGCTACCATCAATGATCAATTTAGTTAATTGATAACCTGGTTCAGGTGTAATGGTATAGGTTTGGTCTGCCCCCGCTGCAACACCTATCGTGCCCGATGGGGTAATACTGCCACCCTCGGATGCTGTTGCCGAAATTGAATAATGGTCTGGCATTAAGGCAAATGTTGCATTAATGTTGTGACTCTCGGTTATATTGTAGAATGTGTATTCAGAAATTGCCCCCTGCGATATCCCGTCAACTGTAACATTACTTATTAGATAACCTGCTGATGGGGTTATGGTATATGTTTTATTTGATCCCACAATAGCATCAGACGTACCATTTGGTGAAATGGTACCACCAGGAGCCGCCGAAGAAAACAGGTTAACTACAAGCTGGGCCGTAATCGTATAATTTCTGTCAACATTGGTAAAAACAAAGTTTTCCGATGCAGGGTACGTGTCAGCATTGACAATTATATAGGCTACATTATAATTCGGGGCTGGTGTGATAGTATAGGCTATGGATTCACCTTCATAAACCATTATTGTCCCCGATGGGCTAATTACAGCATTTGGCGGGTCTATAGCCGTAATTGCATATGTTGGTGATAAAGTAAATTGAACTTCAATAGTATGGTTGTTCGTAATACTTTCAAAGGTATAAGATGGGACCGCCCCAACAGAAACCCCGTCAACTAACACGTTATTGACCTTGTAATGGGGCTCCGGGGTAAATGTGAATGTATAATTATCGCCATTTTTAACTGTGACGCTTGTTGCCGGGCTAATCAGGCCACCATCCCCGGCGATCGGTGTAATCGTGTGGATTGTGCCACTCGCGGGAGTAAAGGACATTTTCCTGAAATTGAACCCCCCCTTGTCAATATACAAGCGAAGGACCTGCCTGCCTGCTTTTAAAGCAACAGGGGCACTTATAGTATCATATGTTCCCCAATTTCCAGTTGTAGGCACCTCTGTAATTGGGGTTATAGGCACACCATTTGTTTCAAGGTGGAATTCACCTGTACAAGGCAATCCTGAGGCAGTGGTAATATAGAAATCGTATACACCAGAAGATTCAACATTAACCGTGTATTCCAACCATTCCCCTGATAGTACATACCCAATATTTGCACTGCTAAGAGTAGAACCTTCAACATCTACACCCTCGCTTTGCCTTAAATTATTTAAGGGCCCTTTATGGACTGCATCAACATCGTGATATGCAACCATTTCGCCACCATAGTCAAAATCAACACAATTTATTTCACCTGGGATAGGAGTGGGTGTACCTGTAGGATAAGCATTTTGAACAGGTAAGTCACTTACCACATGGCAGGTAACCGGATTGGACACCGGACCTGCCACCCCCTTGTTATCCGTGGCAATAGCAGTAATAACAACATCTTTAACCGTTGATGGTTTCCACTGTATTATAAAGGGGGCTGTATAAGATGTCCCCTCTTTATAAGATGTCCCCACTTTAACATTATCTACAAAAAAGTCTACTGAAATTATCCTCGTATTCCACTCAAGTGCATCAGCTTCAAGGAACACTGTTTGTCCCGGCAAGAAATAATCACCCTCAATTGGCGATGACAAATTAACGGCAGGTTTCCATGGTTCATTAGAATTCCATGGATCAGGAGGTATCGCAATAAACTTTCTTATACTATCCCCTTGTACATTTAAATTGTACCATAAAAAAGAAGCAGCGCTGCATGGCTCCAATACGGAAGCTGTTGAACTACCATCGTCACTGTATGCCCAGTTGCACCAACTTAATTTACGTTTTTGCATAAAATCCATCCATATAGCTGTTTTTTCCCAGTTGCTGGGATTTTTGGCTTCGGCATCCATAGTCCCAAATTCGGTCACGAATACGGCAAGCCCTTTGCTTATTGCACTATCTACTTTATTCCGGTAATTAATATCCGAATGAGTAGTGGCATAAAAATGGAACGCGTACATTACATCCGGGGCAAGTTCCCCTGTGAGGGGATCCGTTATCGGGTCCTGGGCAGCTATGTCAACATCCTGGCTCCAGGTGGGGGTGCCAACTATAATAACTGAGCTGGGATCGTTTTCACGAATAATCGGGATAATCGTATTGGCATAATCTTTTATGACGGGCCATGTCACTTTGCTACCGTTAGGTTCATTACATATTTCATAGAGTACATGCTTTTTCCCTGAATGTTTTTCCGACATATAATCCCAGAATTCTTTTGCCAGTTCAAAAGTAACAGGTTCCATAGGATCTGAAGGTTCCAGCACATGCCAGTCGATAATACAATAAATGCCTAACTGCCCGCATATGTCGACAAGTTTATCAATATAACTTCTCCAGAAACCAGGGTTCCCATCATAGGCACTCCCTTCAGTTACAAGAGAGGGGTACATGGCCATACGAAATATATCAATATCCATATTCCCTACCATCGCACTTAATGAATTGAAATTATAAGTTTCAGTATTCCATTGAAGGCCATGTGAACTCATCCCACGAAGCTGTACCGGTGTACCATTTTCATTGACCAGGTAGTTCCCTGATACACTCAGTTTACCATTTGCGTCAACGGGCGATTGGGCCGGTGTTTGATAAGCTTCAAAAAAGAGCAGTAAAAATAATATAGTTATAATACTACATCGGCGGGCCCATGTCGTATTATGAGGACTTAATCCTCTGTTCGTTCTGATTTTTTTAAAAAAAAAATTCATGTTTATAAATTAGTAAAAAAATTATGCGGCAATATTGCCATAATATAGTTTATTGAAAAAATTTTGATTTTAGCAGAATATGCATTAATACCGGACACGTCAAAAAAAACCGCTGAAGCAATGACCAATTCTGGTTCATTGTTTTAATGTCTGCCATTGAGCAAGCTTTACTCAATGTTTATAGCAGTTAAAGAAGCATTAGAATGAAAAATGTAATTTATTTACACTTCTTGCCAGAGAATCGTCAAAACCTATGTGCTGTTTTCTATGACGGTAAAAAAATACTATTTGGGAACGGCCATGGCAATATAATCTCCCGTTCCATAGCTATGGTCACTTTTATGGCCGTAAAATGTATTAGTAATTTGTGTCCATACATGGATTGTGGACAAACTAATTGCGGTTGCTAGTAAAATTTTCTTCATAATAGGTTTGGTTTTAAACTAATAATAACTATGAAAAAAGATTCCTTCAGAATTGGATGGATACTCTCATTATTAAAAATAGCAAAATAATATGAAAATCTCAAGGACCCCCATGTTTTTATCACCCATTTTGAAACAGCCTCTGCGGTCTTCTTCGGGTAAACCTAATAAAAAAGGCATTGACAAGTCTATCTCGTCAATCTTACTGACAATAATGCCTAACACATCTCCTGTTAGGACGGGCGAAATTTGATTTTTCATAGGTTTAAAAAATTTAATTTAACATTAATAGTTACCTGAAACCTTATCTTTAACTGTAAATTGTCAAAACGCCTCGAATCCTGATTGCTGCTAAATTTTTATAAAGGAAAGAAATAAATTGCTTACCCACATTTTTTTACAGGGTATTGTTTTTAAACGCGATAATTATTTTTCAGGCATTGGCCTGCATTGATATAACAGGCTTAGAATCATCCCCATAGCCTAAGTCGAACAGAGGGGTATTTCCCTAATCCAAAATAACTAAAGTAATTATAAAGCTTGTGCCGCCTGTCAAATATTTTTAACGGTTCATAGATTAACAATTATTAACAGAGTTTAACTTTTGATAACTTAAATATTAGCTCTTCTTTTATTAATTTAGTTATTCAAAATAAGACGAATGGTTCATTTGTTTTTAATATTGTTTTTAGCATTCTCCGCATTTCAAAAGAATTTCGTATCCAGTGAAACCATAAAACAAATAAAGAATAATTCTTCTTTTGGCAGAACATACCTTCAACTATTTGATGTAAATCTAAATTCATATTGCTCTGATCTTGAAGAAAAAGATTTTGATTTTGAAAAATGTCATACTGGCAACCACGAAGTAAAAAATTATTCAAAAAATACGCTTATCTTATGTTTTGAAAGGGTTACTGAGTTAGCTCCTATTAGAATTCTTTTGCCAAATTGTCTTGATCTACCCCCTCCAACAATAATTTAATTACAAAAGTTTTTATCTGCTAAAGCAGCTTTCCTGGTTTATAGAAATAAAAATCAAATTATTAATTTAAAATTTTATGTCATGAAAACATTAGAAAAAAGGACAAACCATGTCGAAAACAAGATATATATGAATTCTATGATCAATAAAAATAAGATAGAAATCAAACTGATTAGTCTTCAAAAAACAAATGATAGGTTTTTGCTTCAAATAGAACTGAATAATTTACGGGGTGATAATTACTGTATATTGTTAAAAGGAAATTATCTTACCTTGATCATTTCAGACAAAAAAGAAATTTCAAAACCTGTATATACGCGTAATATTGATTCTCGTGAATTTGACCAACCGGGATACGAGATAGTAAAAAGTGTTGATTTTTGGTTGCCAGGTGATAATTTTTACGTGCTCAAACACTATTTTGTCCAGGCAGATCAATTGTTGAATATATATCTTAGTAGAATACGGTCTAACTAGATTTTAACATATCTTATATATGGGTATACAATTCCTTTTTGGTATAATATATAAACAGTTAAAAAATGAAAGCACATTATTTAATTTTCGGGTTGATTCTTTCTGTTTTGGCTGCCTGCAATTCGAAGAGTACAAAAGAATTGAAAGAGAATGACAATAAAAATATGCCAGAAGAGAAAGTAGTTGTTAATAAAAAATATGATAAAAAGGGTAATTTAATTGAGTTTGATTCAACTTACACATCATATTACTCTAACTTTAAAGGGGACACGATAGGCTTGGATACTACAATGCAAGACTTCGGATTATTCTTCAATCATCATTTCCCATCCATCAGTTCACATGCCTTTATGAATATGGATTCTACAATAATGCCAGGATTTTTTCATGATGACTTTTTTGAACACGGATTTCTTAAACAAGATGAAAAACTTTTAAAGGTGATGAGAGAGATGGATTCGATTAAAAACGAATTCTTTAAATATCATTTTAATCAGTAATAAGACGAAAAGCAGTGATCTGCCGAAATCTCTCACATGTATGCAATATGTAAGCAAGAACGTATAGATCACTAATATCTAGGTGACTATACGTTCTTTTCTACATTAAAAAAGCTTTATATGTTTTTCATTGAATCAACATCTTTTCTCAGGTCCATAACCATATTATGCAGTGATGTTAATGTTAATTTATTTTGTTCAGGCAACTCAAAGCTAATAAATCCAATTGCTTTCCAAATTTCCAAAATCTCTTTTTTTTGAATTGTATAGGGTTCATATTCAGGATTATCTGATTTAAGAAAGATTTCATTTGCATCACCATGAAAAAGACGTTTATATACAATGCCATCATCTCTGGTTATTACAATATATGATTTTCCTTCACTAAAATCATCCCAGTTAAGCACATATTCACAAATAATATAAGACCCCGATGTTATTGGGTGCATGCTATTGCCCTTTACCTGGAAAATCCTGTAAGTCCTGTCTTTGCCCAATTCCGGTAAAGGAAGATCAAAAACCGGAAGTTCTTCAATATAACCGGGGTCTGCATATCCTTTGGTATATCCTGCCGATGCCTGTGCAGGAACAAGGGTAACTAACTCTTTATTTTCAGGGTTAACCAATATTGATATAACACGTATTTTTTCTCCTTTAAAATCAAAGGTTTGTTGATTACCGTAATCATCTTTTTCCCATAATTCGGCATTTACTATTTCATCTATCGATAATCCAAAGTAATTGGCTACACGCTGTAAAACAGGTAGCTTAGGAATTGCCCTGCCTTCTTCGTACGATCCTATCACAGCCCTGTTTACTCCTACTTTTTTTGCCAGTTCATCTTGGGTTATCTTTTTATTTTTTCTTAAAAACCGTATATTCTCTGCAATGTTATCCATACATTTTGTGTTAAAAAATAGTACGAATATAGAAAATAAACTAATATTATTGGTATATTTGCTAATATTATTAGCTTCATAATGGTAAATTCCATAATTGATAAACTGAAAATTTTAGCAAATTCGGCTAAATATGATGTTTCGTGTGCCTCAAGCGGAAGCAAAAGGATGAATGCAGGAAAAGGACTCGGAAATACAGCCGCTTGGGGAATTTGTCATAGTTTTACCGAAGACGGCCGGTGTATCGCTTTACTAAAGGTAATGCTCAGCAACTGCTGTATTTATGATTGTGCTTATTGTGCCTGCAGGAGAAGCAACGATATAAAAAGAACTACATTTACGGTTAAAGAGCTTGTTGATGTTACCATTGGCTTTTACCGGAGAAATTATATTGAAGGCCTGTTTCTAAGTTCAGGGGTATTAAAAAACCCGGATTACACCATGGAAAGAATGGTGAGAGTAGCAAAGGATTTGAGGGTACAACACCATTATAATGGGTACATACATTTAAAAACGATTCCAGGGGCCAGCAATGAGCAAATAAAACAGGCAGGTATGTATGCCGATCGCTTAAGTGTGAACATAGAAATTGCTACCGATAGGAATTTGAAATACCTGGCCCCGGATAAAAATCACCAGAGCATTTTAAGCCCCATGGAATCTATCCGTAATAAAATTATCGAAAACAAAGAAGAAAGGAAGAAGTACCGGGGTACGCCCAGGTTTACCCCGGCAGGGCAGAGTACACAATTGATAATCGGCGCTTCACATGATTCTGATATGCATATCCTGAATTTATCATCACAATTATATCTTTCGCAAAAACTCAAACGGGTTTATTATTCAGGATACATTCCCCTTAACGAATATGATAAAAGATTGCCTGCCATTAAAGAACCCCCGCTGAAAAGAGAAAACAGGTTATACCAGGCCGATTGGCTATTCAGGTTTTATCATTTCTCGATAAATGAAATTGTAAATGACAAACATCCATATCTTGATTTGGAAATCGACCCTAAACTCAGCTATGCACTGCGCAACCCGTGGATGTTCCCGGTTGATATAAACAAAGCCGGTTACGAAACCATATTAAGGGTCCCAGGCATTGGAACAAAATCGGCAAAATTAATTTTGATGGCCAGAAAATACAGGAAACTAAATTATTCTCATTTAAAAAAAATCGGGGTGGTACTAAAACGGGCAAAATATTTTATTACTTGTAATGAGTTGCCATCGCCTACTATTAATGAAATTAAACCGGAAAATATAAAAAAGTTATTTTTACCGAATAATCAACTGCCTGCAAAAAAAGAAAAAAACCTCCCATTCAAACAACTCACTTTATTTGATTGAAATTTGCCGCCACTATGAACTTTTTTTTATATGATAAAACGTTTGAAGGATTGCTCTCATCTGTATTCTATTCTTACGAAATGAAAATAATCCCTGCTAAGATTATTAGCGATAAAGGGTACCAGGACGATTTCTTTGCTAATAAATATAAAATAGTTTCTGAACCGGATAAGGCAGACAGGGTATGGGACGGTATAAAAAAGAAAGCATCAAAACAGGCATGTCAATTGATCTACAAGGTTTTTTTATCGGAATTGCCTGAAGTTGAAATGTTAATTTATACCTACATCAAATATGTATTTGAAACACCGTACAATGTTGAAACAAATTATAGCGAAGACTGCGTGTTGCTCATGAATGATATACATAAAAAAGTAATAAAAGAAGCTCAACGGGTACTCATGTTTGTTAGGTTTCAAAAAACTGCCGATGATATTTACTATGCATCGTTCGACCCTCAGTATAATGTTGTCCCTTTAACGGTGAACCATTTTAAAGACAGGTTTTCGGACCAGAAATGGGTGATTTATGATGTAAAAAGAAATTACGGCTTTTTTTATGACCTTAACAAGCTAAGTGAAATTAAAATAACCGAAAGCAACATTGCTTTTTCTTCTGGTAAACTGGATGAAAATATCTTGAACCAGGAAGAAAAGTTTTTTAAAGAATTATGGCGAAGTTATTATGATTCAATAAACATAAAAGAAAGAAAAAACCTGAAAGTACATGTACAATTTCTTCCGAAACGCTATTGGAAGTACTTGCCTGAGAAGAATATATGGTAAAAAAACCAATCTTCTAAAAGAATAAATTAAACCCCTAAAAATATTGTAACTTTAAAACGAAAGTTAAATAACGAATGTCTCTTACGTTATTCCATACTGCTATTCAAACATGGTTTAAAACCAACTTGGGAGAACCTACCGAAGTTCAAAAAAAATCGTGGTCTTCAATTCAAAAAAATAATAATACATTAATTGCCGCCCCTACCGGATCGGGAAAAACCTTGGCTGCCTTTCTTGTGGCCATTGACAATTTACTTAAACAAGGGATGAAAGGCACCCTTGAACAAAAAACACAGATTGTTTATGTATCACCACTTAAAGCGTTGAGCAATGATATAGAACGTAACTTGCAAATACCATTAAAAGGAATTAAAGATGAACTACGTAAAAACGGTCAGAAAGAAATTAATATTGATGTTTCGGTAAGAACAGGAGATACTTCCCCCTCTGCCAGGACTGCCATGTATAAAAAACATCCGCATATTGTTGTGACAACCCCGGAATCTTTGTATTTACTCCTAACGGGCAATAATGGACGCGAACTGCTTTCAAATGTTAAAACCGTGATTGTGGATGAAATACATGCTATGGTAGGAAGTAAAAGGGGCACACATTTGGCACTGTCATTAGAAAGGCTGGAAAATATCACTTCCAATACGCTAAGCAGAATAGGATTATCGGCCACACAACGGCCTATTGAAAAAGTAGCGGGATTTTTGACCGGCACAAATACCCGGAAAAATAAACGGTCGCATTGCAACATTATCGATACCGGGCATAAAAGAAATCTCGATCTCGGGTTAGTGCTCCCTCATTCCCCGTTAGCCCCGCTTATGTCTCTCGATGTATGGAATGAAGTATATGAAATGCTGGTTGAATTGATAAACAAACACAACACCACCCTTATTTTTGTCAATACCCGCCGTTTAGCCGAACGCTTAACCCATAATCTTGTTGAACACCTGGGCAAAGGGGCAGTTATGTCCCATCATGGAAGTATGTCCAAAGAGCACAGGGAACATGCCGAGCGGCAATTAAAATCAGGCACGTTAAAAGCCCTTGTAGCTACTGCGTCTCTTGAGTTAGGAATTGATATTGGTTCTGTTGATTTAGTTTGCCAAATAGCTTCACCAAGGTCCATATCTATTATGCTACAACGTGTCGGGCGGTCGGGGCATACTGTTCATGGTACTCCAAAAGGCCGTATTTTTCCAATTACCCGTAACGATTTGTTGGAATGTACTGCTATACTTTATGCTATAAAAAAGGGGGAACTGGATAACCTTATTGTTCCTGAGAAACCGATCGACGTATTAGCTCAACAAATTGTTGCCGAAATTTCTTGTAAAGAATACCATGAAGATGAGCTCTATGATTTAATGCATAAAGCATACCCATACCACTCATTAACAAAAAAGGAGTTTGATGAAGTAATACAGATGCTGTCTGAAGGGTATACAACACGAAAAGGAAGACGAAACGCTTATATTTATCATGATAAAATAAACAATAAAATAAGGGCAAGAAAAGCAGCAAAGTTAACGGCCCTGATTGCCGGAGGAACAATACCCGATAATTTTGACTATGATGTTATCCTCGATCCGGATGGTACTTTTATCGGTTCGGTAAATGAAGAGTTTGCCATTGAAAGTTTACCTGGCGACATTTTTCAGTTAGGTAATAATTCTTGGAGAATACGAAAAATTGAAAGCAACAAAGTAAGGGTGGAAGATGCTAAAGGATTGCCCCCTAATATACCTTTCTGGTTTGGAGAAGCCCCCGGAAGGGGCTATGAGCTAAGCCAGGTTGTTTCGGATTTAATGAAAACGATTACCGCTAAACTGGGAGATATATCCAACTCTCTGGAAGATACGTATTCCACTGTTAAATTTTTAAATGATAACTGGAAACAAGAGTCAGTAGCTTGGTTGATAAATGAACTGGGAATACCAGATAGTGCGGCAGACCAGCTGGTTTCCTATTTGGCCATTTCGAAAATCAGCCTGGGTACACTCCCGGCTACCGACAACCTGGTAATGGAACGTTTTTTTGATGAAGCAGGCGATATGCACCTCATCATTCATTCGTTATTCGGAAGCCGGTTCAACCGGGCCTGGGGATTGGCTTTACGTAAGAGGTTTTGCAGGAAATTTAATTTTGAGTTACAGGCTGCCGCCGACGAAAACGCGATTATTCTGTCTCTTGGGGCCGCTCATAGTTTCTCTTTAAACGAAGTTTTCACGTACCTCAACCCAAAAACGGTAAGAGAAGTGCTTATCCAGGCTATGCTTGACGCCCCCTTGTTTGAAGTAAGATGGCGATGGAATGCATCTACTGCTTTGGCTGTCATACGGCGAACAGCAGGAAAAAGAGTGCCGGCGCAGATCCAACGCATGCAATCGGAAGATCTTATCGCGCTCATATTTCCCGATCAATTAGCATGCCTTGAGAACATTTCCGGTGACAGGGACATCCCGGACCATCCTTTAATAAAACAAACTATACACGATTGCCTTCATGAAGCCATGGACATCGACAAGCTGGAAGAAGTACTTGGCTTAATCCATCAAAACAAGATAAATGTTGTTTCCAAAGATGTTAAGGAACCCTCTCAACTGGCACAGGAGATACTGGTTGCCCAACCGTACGCGTTTTTAGATAATACCCCTATTGAAGAACGAAGGGTAAATGCCGTATTAAGCAGGCGGTGGCTCGATATAACCGATGCTAAAGATTTAGGAAAGCTGGATGAAAAAGCAATTAAAAAAGTAAAAGAAGAAGCCTGGCCCCAGGCAGAAAATGCCGATGAACTTCATGATGCCTTGGTGTTAAGCAGTTTTTTAACAAATGCAGAGGGCATTGCTGGCGGTAAGAATGGAAAATGGGAACAATATTTTAATGAATTGATAGAAGAAAAAAGGGCCGTAAAACTTGTATTAAATAAAGATACCATTACATTATGGGTTTCGGTTGAACGACTGCCCGAGTTTCAAAAGGTATTTTCATCAGCAAAAATAATTCCACAAGTTGATATTCCTGAACGGATAAGGGAATCATCATCAAACATAACCGATCCACTGGTAGAAATTGTAAGAGGACGGGTAGAAATTCTGGGGCCGGTAGATTCACAGGCTATTGCAAAATCTATGGGAGTTGAAATAACCAAAATAGAACAGGCTCTACTGGCACTTGAAAATGAAGGATTTGTACTACGGGGTAAATTCACCCCCGGGAAAAATAAAGAAGAATGGTGCGAACGACGACTTTTGGCCCGCATACACAGGTATACCATCGACCGGTTGCGTAAAAGCATAGAACCTGTTTCACAAACCGATTTTATGCGGTTTTTATTTAAATGGCACAACATAGCACCAGGTAATGAACTAGAAGGACAAGATGCTTTGCAAAACGTATTGGAGCAGCTTGAAGGGTATGAAGCACAGTCTGTGGCATGGGAAGGAGACATTTTACCAACACGGATTAAAAAATACCAGTATAGCTGGCTTGACCTGCTTTTTCTTTCCGGGGGTTTTGTTTGGGGACGATTTAGCATGAATAAAAATAAAGCGTACAAACCGGGTTTGCCAATACGTACCACACCTATCACTTTTATGAAGCGTGGCAGTTTAAAAATAGTCATGTCTTCACCTAAATCACAGGTTGAAAATGATGATATTGATATATCCAGAAATGCCCGTATTATTCTTGAAATTTTAACCACAGGAGGCCCCTTATTTTTAGATCAGATTGAACAAAAAGCCACTGGACTCATACCTGTTCAGGTAGAAGATGCAATTAGCGAGC
>CAZWGG010000065.1:8644-13397 GCA_964633305.1 uncultured Bacteroidales bacterium | reverse complement strand
CAGTACATACAAACAATTAGGTGTAGATTTTGATAAAATATATTATGAATCGGAGACTTATACTGTCGGGCGTGATACCGTGCTTGAGGGATTAAATAAAGGAATCTTCTATCAACGTGAAGACAAATCAGTATGGGCTGATTTGAAGGATCATAAGCTAGACGATAAACTTCTTCTTCGTAGTGACGGGACATCGGTTTACATGACACAAGACATTGGTACAGCCCAGTTACGCCAGCATGACAGCAAACCCGATAAAATGGTGTACGTAGTTGGAAATGAACAAAATCATCATTTTATAGTGCTGGCAATTATATTGGATAAACTTGGGTTTGAATGGGCAAAAGACCTTTATCATATGTCATATGGGATGGTAGAGCTACCTGATGGCAAAATGAAATCAAGAGAAGGAAATGTTGTTGATGCTGATGATTTGATAGATGAAATGATTAAAATAGCACGTGAGATGTCCGAAGAACTTGGCAAACTTGAGGGTTTAAAACAGGAAGAAAAAGAAGATACATTTAAAATAATTGGTTTGGCAGCGTTGAAATATTACATGCTGAAAGTTGATCCTGTTAAAAATATGAGCTTCAACCCAAAAGAATCGATTGATTTCAATGGAAATACGGGTCCGTTTATCCAATATACTCATGCCAGAATAAAGTCGATTATAAGAAAAGCAAAAGAAAAAAACATGGAGATAAAAGAGGATATTAATTTGTCATCTTCCCTTAATGAAAAAGAGAAATCATTACTAAAATTAATTTACGATTATCCTTTTCTTATTAAAGAAGCCGGAAATAATTATAATCCAGCCCTTTTAGCAAATTACATCTATGATTTATCAAAAGAATATAACCAATTTTATCACGATTATTCAATTTTGCATGAAGATGATCTTTATATAAAAAATATCAGGTTATCCATGTCTGTTGTCATCGCCAGGATCATAAAATTGGGCATGGGATTACTCGGAATTGAGGTGCCTGAAAAAATGTAAGGAAATAACTATGATTTTGTAACTATATAATTATTAACCTATAAAACTTTGATTTTATTTTGACAATAAATATATTTAACAAGACCTGCTAAATGAATTTGACATGAAGCATTTCAATGGGGAATTATTAAATTAATTTCCCTGTAGTAGAATTTAAAAAAAGTAAATAATATCAAAAGCTATCAAATAATTAATGTATAAAAATGTTTGAAAACTTATCTGAGAAACTTGAACGGTCATTTAAAATTCTGAAAGGACAAGGAATGATCACTGAGATCAATGTGGCAGAAACTCTTAAAGAGGTTCGACGTGCATTGCTTGATGCTGATGTTAATTTTAAAGTTGCCAAATCGTTCACTGACACTGTAAAGCAAAAGACTATTGGTCAAAAAATACTAACAGCAGTAAAGCCAGGGCAAATGATGGTTAAAATAGTGCATGATGAATTGGCTTTATTAATGGGCGCGACAAATGAAGACATTAATATAAAAGGAAATCCTTCAGTTATTCTTATTTCAGGATTACAAGGTTCAGGTAAAACTACTTTCGCAGGAAAACTGGCAAACCTTTTAAAAAGCAAACGAGGAAAGAACCCTCTCCTTATTGCCGGCGATGTATACCGGCCGGCTGCTATTGAACAACTAAAAGTGCTTGGTGAAAAAATAAACGTCTCGGTATTTGCTGATGAAGGAAGTAAAAACCCCGTGGCAATTGCAAAAGCAGGCGTGAAAGAAGCCAAACGAATGGGTTACGACTTAGTATTAGTAGATACGGCAGGACGATTAGCCATAGACGAAGAAATGATGAATGAGATTGAAAGCTTAAAAAAAGCTCTTAATCCACAAGAAATACTTTTTGTTGTTGATTCCATGACCGGACAAGACGCTGTAAATACAGCCAAAGAATTTAATGAAAGGCTCAACTTTGATGGGGTAGTATTAACAAAACTTGATGGTGATACCCGTGGTGGTTCAGCGTTATCAATACGTGCGGTAGTGGATAAGCCTATTAAATTTATTAGTGCAGGCGAAAAAATGGAGGCAATTGAATTGTTTCATCCCGAGCGAATGGCTGATAGAATACTGGGCATGGGTGATATAGTTTCGTTGGTTGAAAAGGCGCAAGAACAATTTGATGCTGAGGAGGCAAGAAAACTACAACGAAAAATTGCTAAAAATCAATTTAATTTTAATGACTTTATCAAACAAATACAGCAAATAAAAAAGATGGGAAATATGAAGGAATTGGCGGGGATGATTCCAGGAGTTGGTAAAGCAATAAAAAACCTTGACATTGACGATGATGCCTTTAAAGGAATTGAGGCAATAATTGATTCTATGACTCCTTTTGAACGAGAAAATCCTTCAGTTATCAACGGGTCAAGAAGAAAAAGAATAGCCTTTGGAAGTGGGACAACAGTCCAGGAAATAAATCAATTGTTAAAACAATTTGAGGAAACTCGGAAAATGATGAAAATGATGTCGGGTGGTAAAAATCTTACCCGTATGATGTCGAACATACAAGGAATGAGAAAATAAAATATTCACTTGGGATTAGAAAACATTAAACAAATTAAACTCAAAAACATGCAGCTTATTGAGGGCAAAAAAATAGCAGAAGATATCAAACATGAACTAACAAGAGAAGTTGAAAATCTCAGAAATGTTGGAAAAAAAATTCCACATCTTGCAGCAGTATTAGTTGGTAATGATGGCGCAAGCGAAACATATGTTTCACACAAAGTAAAGGCTTGTGAACAAATTGGTTTTAAGTCTACACTAATGCGTTTCGAATCATCTATTACCGAAGATTTTTTACTGAATGAAGTCGATAAACTAAATAATAATGAAGATATTGACGGGTTTATTGTACAATTACCATTACCTGACCATATTGCCGAGCATAAAGTAATTGAAGCTATTGACCCTCGTAAAGATGTTGACGGCTTTCATCCAATAAATATTGGTCGATCGGTTATCGGACTGCCATCATTCGTTTCTGCGACTCCGGCAGGAATTATGGAGCTTATTAAAAGATACGATATAGAAACTAAAGGTAAGCATTGCGTTATTATAGGAAGAAGCAATATTGTCGGACGTCCTTTAAGCGTTTTATTATCACTAAAAAAATATCCGGGTGATGCCACTGTAACAGTTTGCCACAGTAGGACCAAAAACATGAAAGATATAACGAAACAAGCTGATATTCTAATTGCTGCTATTGGAATACCGGGATTTGTAACGACCGAAATGGTAAAAGAAGGAGTTGTGGTTATTGATGTGGGTACAACAAGGATTAAATCTGATAAAACAAAATCGGGCTGGAAATTGAAAGGTGATGTAAATTTTGATGAAGTGGCACCGAAATGCAGCTATATTACTCCCGTTCCTGGAGGAGTTGGACCAATGACTATCATGTCGTTATTAAGAAATACATTACTTGCAGCAAAAAAGGAAATCTTTTCCTAATTTTGATATGTAATGAAAAAGCTTAATAAACATATTTATTTTCTATTTGCCTTAACGCTTACTACTGTTGTTTCATGTATAAAACCTCCTAAACCTGCACAAACAACTATCAGCTGGCAAGGAGACGATCCTTTAACAATACCATACAGGGTAAGATTACAAAAATTAGAAAAAGGGAATCTTGTTAGAAATGGTTCCTTTGAATTAGGCAAAAATCTTATTGTTGACAGTACAGGAGTTACATACAGAATTGATGACTGGCAAAAAGTCGGCGATCATGTTCAGTGGGTTAACATCGAAATTGATAGTGTTTATAATATTGATGAAGCTTATGATAGTCTTAGGGCAGTTAAAATTCAGCGTTTGAGGGCATCTGAAACCGATGATCCGGGTGATGGGGTAATTAGCGATTTCATTAAGGTTATACCTGGAAATTATCAATTGTCTTTTTATATCAGGCTTAAAGATATTGCTCCAAATCAAAACAGATTAGGAATGCGAATTTATGATGCAGTGAATATTAAATTATTTTTTTATGACAAAAACAAAATTGAGATTAGCTCTAAAAAATTTGATCCGCATCATAAAACATTCATTGATAACTCTTTTAAAAGTTTCTCTTTCGCTAATTATTGGGAAATTCCTGAATTTCCATGGTCGAAAGTACTGGGTAAATCCAGTAATATTCCATTTTTTGAAGGTGGTATACCTGATGAAGCACGGTACGTGAAAATTTTTCTTGGATTAAAAGGTACAGGTACAATGTGGGTGGATATGGTTGATTTCCATTATACAAACGAAAATTTTACAGCACTTGAGAAAATAGAACATCTGATAGATACAACCTATCTTAAGCAGAATATTATTATTCCCCAGCCAAAGAAAATAGAAAAACTTGAATCAATAACCTATTATCAGCCTTCGGAAAATCCGATTGCCATACCTTCGATACTTATCCCATATCATTCCAGTGAAGAAACAAAACAGGCTGCAAAGCTCATAAAGTACAAAATTGAAAGTCTATTTGAAAGGTTTTTAGGAGAATTACCTGAAAATATGAAGATTAGAATTACAAGTAAAGTTCCTGATTCTATTACAAATTCACCAAATATTTTTTTTAATATAGGAAAAACCAGTCTTTATAACAGATTCAAAGAGATTCTTCCTATAAATGAAATCGAAAATAAATCGCAGGGATATTTTATATATACATTGAGTGACTTGGCAAACCTCATTTTTTTATGCGGTGAAACTCCAATTGGTGATTACTATGCAGCCTGTA
>CAZWGG010000065.1:0-8634 GCA_964633305.1 uncultured Bacteroidales bacterium | reverse complement strand
GCAAAAGTTATTGATTATCCTGACATTCCTTTTAGGTATTTTAAACTAAATACACCGAAAAAAGATATTGATGCTATTAAAAAGTACGATATAGTAACCTCACTTTTAGAATATAAAATCAATGGAGCCTATTTAATTGAAGATATTAATGCGACATCAGAAATTTTAAATTCACAAACTGAATGGCTATTGAAAAAATTTAGCAATAATAATCTTTTGAACATTAAACTAATGTTAAGTCAAGATATTGATTGGGTAAACAATTTATCTCATCAGCATTCAAATGCACAAAAAGTAAATACTAATCAACTAAAAAGAATATTCAAAAAGGCTATTAGGGATAAAATATCTGGAATTTCATTAGTGCCAAATTGTATCTCATGTAATAAAAAAAGCTATTTGCTTTACGATTGTTTATCCCAGGAAGAGTTTATTTCTTTTACTAAAGAAATGTACAATTGGAGCCGTTCTTTAAATAAGAATTCCACTACTGATATTGTTCCATTTTGGATAAATAGTGATATACTTAATAAAAGTTATGGCATGGGTGAACTCGTTTTCTCAAAATTATATGATTTTATACCTGAACAAGTAAAGTTTTTCTGGAGTGGAAGTTCTGAATACAGCCTATATACAGATAATGCCGATATGTACAGAATAATAAAACTGCTAGGTTCAAAACCCTTATGGTGGGATAATTCGCTATTATCTTATGATCAAAGCATACGAGAAAGAATATATCCTGAGAAACTAAACTTATATAATTTATTTCAACCATACTCTAATACTGACTTAATGTTAATTTTCCAGATGATTGACACAAATCAGATTTTTTTCAATTTTTCAGTAGAGAATGAAATAGATTTAATAAGAATGATTAGTGCTGTCAGTTTTGCCTGGAATATGAATTCATATGATCCTGATATTACTTTATGGCACATATTACAATCCAGGTACGGTTTCGAAAGTGCCAGGGAATTAATTCTTTTAAACGATGATTATGCTAATTTTTTACGAATAACTGCTGAACTGGAAAATCCGTCACATTACCAACGTCTTATTCGTCAGGGAGAAACGGTTCAAAGCAATTTAAAACAACATATTGATTCTATCTCAAATAGTATGTTAGGGGAAAATAAAAATATATTAATTGATTTAGAATATGAAATTAATGAATTAAACAAAAAGTTTTCAGAGAAGCAAATCCATATTCAAGAATACAATTAAATTTTTGATATTCAGTATATTAATCGTAAATATCAAGACTATACTACATGTTTTTATCAACCGCTTAATCACGTACAGACTAATATTTTTTTATGGAATTAAACAGGTTAATAATGATATTAAAAGTTGTACAGGAATTTTTTTTTTGTAATTTTAAAGCCTAAACTAATCTGCCCTATTCATAAAGTTATACTTTTATCCGTACTAAAGCAGGTTAGCTTGGATTCACCTCCATAGTAAATATTATGTCGGGGGGCATTAGTTGCAGTTAGTTTTTAATAAAACTTAATGTAACTTAATTGTAATCAGTTTGAGAAATGATATTTATGAATAAACAAGCTATGTTGAAATGAGTGAAGATTATCATAGGTTTTTTGAGGAGGAAGAGATTTTCGAGGTTATTAACAGGTACAGGGATATGCTTGAAAATAAATGTTTCTGTTTTTTCGACTTATATGAATTTGAAGATATCATTGATTACTATATTGAACAAGATAATCACGCACGTGCACTTGAAGCAATTAAGGTCGCTACAAAGCATTATCCTTTTGCATCTTCAATTAAACTTAAGCATGCAAAAGTTCTTGAAGAAAAAGGGCTGATCTCCAAGTCTCTGCAATTTCTTGAGGAAATTGAGGGAATTGAATCATACAACTATGAATTTCACCTTATCAAAGGAAATTCTTTGTTAAAAATTGGCAAACAATCGGAAGCTGTTAATGAATTTGACAAAACCATAAAATTAGCACTTGAAAATCGTGATGATATCGTTTATCTAATTGCTCAATCATTCTTACATCTCGATAAAGTAAGTATAGCAATAAAGTATTTATTATTGGCATATGAAATAAACGAAAATAATTTGTTGGTATTATATGAATTAGCAGCATGTTTTAATCGAATTGAATATTGGGACAAAAGCATTGAATACTACAATAAATTTCTTGAAACCGATCCTTTTTCTGAAAATGTATGGTTCAATTTGGGGGTAACTTATTCAAAAGTAGAAAAATTTCAGCAAGCTATTGAATCTCTCGATTTTGCTCTTGCAATAAATCCTTGTTTCAAATCTGCATATTTTTACAAAGCGGAACTACTTGCTGAATTAGATTATTTTGACGATGCCATTAAAGTTTATAAAGAGTTACTGGCAACAGATAACGGAAATATACGTGCATTATGTTGTATAGGTGAATGTTATGAAAAGATAGGAAAAACCAACTTAGCCATAGGATACTTCAAAAAGGCCAAAAAAATTGACAACACTTACTCAGAACCATGGTATGGTATGGCGACAGTTTATAGAAATCAAAAAAAATATCATCATTGCTTGATTAACATTCGTAAGGCTATAAAATTAGATAGTAAAAATCCAGAATATTGGTTCTTTATGGGTGAGGTATTTAACGAGATGCTTATGCCAGAAGACGCTTTAAAGGCGTATACAAAAACGATAGAGCTTGATCCTTCAGATTATGAAGCCTGGTTAGCTTATTCAAATATATACTTTGAAGAAAATAAAATTGAAGATGCCATTGAAATACTAAATAAAGCTTATCAATATAACTATGATATTTCAACTATAAATTATCAACTTGCAAATTATCATAGTCATGCGCATCATTTCTCCATAGCAACAGCATATTTTGAAAAAGGATTGGCTTTAAATTTTTCAGAACACCGTGATTTTTTAGATAAAATACAAGAGCATTTTCATAGCGATATAATATCTTGTATCCTAAAAAAATATCGAAACCAAGAATAATATACTATGAATATTTCATTGCCCTATATCCCTGAACGATCAATTAAACCTCGTCAAGTAGGTATAACCATGATGATGGATAAAGGATTGAGTATTAGGGAGGTTGAAGATTTTATCGAAACGAGTGCTGATTATACAGATTTGGTGAAATTTGGCTTTGGTACTTCTTTATTTTCAAAAAACGTTAAAGATAAAATTAAGCTATATAAACAAGCAAATATTAATCCATATTTTGGAGGGACACTTTTTGAAGCATATATTATTAGAGATATGTTTGATGATTATCTTAAGTTGCTAGATGGTAATGGTTTAGATATTGTAGAAGTATCCGATGGTTCTATGGCAATGCCACATGACCAGAAATTGGCTTTTATTCGTAAGTTGGCAGAAAATTTTACTGTTTTATCCGAAGTTGGATCTAAACAGAAAGGTATGATTATTCCCTCTGAAAAGTGGGTTGAAAACATGAAATCAGAGCTGGAGGCGGGTGCATGGAAGGTTATTGCCGAAGCACGAGAGAGTGGTACAGTTGGTATTTATAATAGCAATGGAACAGCAAATGAAACTCTAATTAATGATATTTCTCAGCATATTCAACCCGATAAAATACTTTGGGAAGCACCAACAGGTAAACAGCAAGTTTGGTTTGTAAAAATGCAGGGACATGAAGTAAACCTCGGTAATATAGCTTCTAAAGATATAATTCCACTTGAATGTTTAAGAACCGGGCTCAGAGGAGATACATTCTTTGACTTCCTTCCGGATGAGTTATGTAAATATCAGCCAGAAATTTAAAATTAAGATGAAATATTATCTTGCATTAATTTTTAAAGGAATTGGTATGGGTGCGGCAAATGTTATTCCTGGAGTTTCAGGAGGAACTATTGCTTTAATTACCGGAATTTTTGAAGAATTAATAGATTCAATAAAATCATTTGATATTAAAGCTATTAAATTGCTCTTTACAGGAAGATTTAAAGAATTTGCCGAGCATATTAATTTATACTTTTTGCTTTCAGTATTTACAGGAATTGGAATAAGTATATTTTCTCTGGCTGTTCTGCTTCGATATTTATTTGAAAATTACCGTATTGATGTTTGGGCATTCTTTTTTGGTTTAATATTAGCTTCTGTATATTTTGTCGGAAAAACAGTTAAGAAATGGTCAATTAGTGTGATTATTATTTTTATAATTGGAACCGTCATAGCCATGGTAATTACAGTACTAAACCCTGCTACTGAGAATCCTAAATTTTTATACCTTTTTCTATGTGGTATTATTTCAGTGTGCAGCATGATTTTACCTGGACTTTCAGGATCATTTATTTTAATTTTATTGGGTAATTACGAGCTGGTAATGATAAATGCAGTAGCAGATATGCAGATAAAAATATTATTTCCTGTTGTCATTGGAGCTGCTATTGGCTTAATAGCCTTTTCTCACGTATTATCCTATGTTTTTAAAAAATTCAGAGATCAAACGATATCCCTTTTAACAGGATTTATACTTGGTTCGCTTGCTATTTTATGGCCGTGGAAAAATGAAATTCCACGTTTAGATGAAATGGGAAATCCGTTATTAAAATCAGATGGGAAGATAGTTATACAGGGATATGATAGATACATCCCAGATTCAGTTAGTCAGGAAGTTATGTGGGCAATTTTCTTTATGATAATGGGAATTATTACCATTTGGTTTATTGAAAAATACGCACAAAAGCAAACAAGCTAAAACACTCTGATCATGAAAATATTTGGGCTCATTGGATATCCTCTCGGACATTCGTTTTCGCAAAAATATTTTGCTGAAAAGTTTGACAAGGAAGACGTACGTGATTGTCAATATCTGAATTTTCCAATTGAGAATATTGAACTTCTGTCCGGTATCATTGATAAAAATCCAGAATTGATAGGTTTAAATGTTACTATACCATATAAAAAACAGGTTATTTCTTATCTTGATGAAGTTGACGAAATTGCTCAGAAAATTGGTGCAGTGAATACAATAAAAATAATGTATCATAACGGTACGTATATATTGAAGGGATATAATACAGACATTTTTGGCTTTTACCATTCTCTTAAACCGCATTTAAAAAAAAAACATAATAATGCATTGATTTTAGGAACAGGTGGATCATCCAAAGCCGTAGCTTTTGTTCTTAATGAACTTGGAATTGATTTTATGTATGTTTCCCGCAACCCAAAACAAAAAGAACATATAAGTTACACAGAATTGTGCGGCCCCGTTCTTTACAATTTTCAGATTATAATAAATACTACCCCCTTAGGAATGTATCCTAATATTGGTTCATGCCCTGATATCCCTTATGACTACATAACAAAGGATCATATTTTATTTGATCTTGTATATAACCCTGAAGAAACAATATTTCTAAAAAAGGGTAAAGAAAAAGGATCAGTGACAATAAATGGTTTATCCATGTTAAATTTACAGGCTGAAAAATCCTGGGAAATATGGAATAACCAAGATTAATATTTTTTAATAGCCATTTCTTCAAGCTTACCGCTCATTTTTATCCCGTATTTTGAAGCATTGCTTGAATTAATCTCAAATCTTAGTTTATCTCCAACAAATAGGAAATTGATTGCTGAGCCTTCATCAATCGCTCCCTTTTTTTCTGAAATAATAAGAGTGCTTTTATTTTGTAAGCTACCAACAATATCACCTAAGTTTTTTGTTTTTGAAACAGGAACGAATATAATATGACATTTATCAATGCTGCTGGCATCCTCATATTGTTCTACTGTTATACTCTGTGAACCTACACTTTTTCCTGTAGTATAAGCTTTTAGCTCGTTAAATATATCAGCATTACCGACTACTCCTATGATAAATGGGCCAGACTTATAACTGGCAGGCCATTCAATCAACCTTGAGAAATTATAAATAAACATCGCCTGTGCCCGGGGAATTCCTGTTTGACTAAAAGCAACCTGGGCATACACTCCAATCAATACAATAAATAATAAATTTCTTTTCATAATCATTCCATTTTTAACTTTATTATACGACTTATTGTCAGAAATGTTATTTTAAGTTAGTCAAAATTTTACTTTTCACAAAGGTGTTGCCCTTTATATTTTGTATAGGTGAACTTTTTTTACTAATTAGTTGGGTAACTTAATAAAAAGTCTTGTCTCTTTGTATAGACTTTATTCAGATAGTTATCAATTTACTACCAAAGTCAAATCACTTATTATTACGATATTACATCATAAAACTTCCCCTCCTGCTTGTTCTTGCTTAACTGTAACGACGGAGCAATGCCAAAGAACTTTGTTTGGCGGACAGGACAGGGTAATAAAATTTTTATTTTGATTATAGCAAAAGGCCGTGGTAGGATACTTGAGGACCAGAAAAACCTGAAAATTTAAGAAGTAACAAAAGCTAATACGATTCGACAGCCATTTCTTCAAGTTTTGCACTTATCTTTAATCCATATTTTGTAGCATTACTCGGTTTAATTTCAAATTTGAGCTTATCACCAATAATTTTAAAGTTTATAGCAGAACCAACATCAATGCCGCCATTTTTTTCTGTAATGATAAGTGTGCTTTTACCTTTCATAGAATTTACAATTCCAGTCATATCTTTTGTCTTGGCAAAAGCGACAAAGAGAATATGGCATTTATCAATACTACTGACATTATCGTATTGATTAACAATAACCTTCTGCTGTCCGATGCTCTTACCCTTCACATAGTTTTGAACTTCGTTCATCATACTGGTTGAACCAAATACTCCAATAATAAAAGGTCCGGATTTATAACTTGGGGGCCATTCAACCAATCTTGAAAAATTATAAATAAACATTGCCTGTGCTCCGCGAATTCCTGTTTGAGCAAAAATAGCTTGTTCATATATTGCAACCAATACAGCAAGATATAAAATTCGTTTCATGACTATTTTGGGGTTTTAGTTTTATTTCACTAGTTCCAAATAAATTTACGATTTTTATTCAGAAATAGTTTCTAATTTCTGTTTCCTTTCACAAAGGAAATAAATTTTATTATATTTCACTAATTAATATTGTTTTTTATATTGTCAGGATATTCAATATAAGTTAAAGCAAGACCACAGGCTGGAACTGAAGCTCCTGCGGAAGATCTTTCCCTCTTGTCAATGATTATTTTAAAATCTTGAACAGATAACTTTCCTCTTCCAACATCTATTAAAGTTCCTACAATCGCTCGTACCATATTCCTTAAAAATCTGTCAGCTATTATTTTAAATACATATTTATCAGGCATATCGTTCCAATATGCCTGATAAATATGGCAAATGTTGTTTTTAACATTGGTATGAAGCTTACTGAAACTGGTAAAATCATTGACCTGATATAAAAATTCCACAGCCCTGTTCATTTTGTTGATGTCCAAGTTAATTTGGGTGAACCATCCAAATTCGTATATGAACGGATTTTTGTATTTCAAAATTGTATATTCATATGTTCTTTTTAGTGCGCTGAAACGAGCATGTGCACCTGGTGTTACAGAATAAAAATCTAAAATAGAAATATCAACAGGCAAAATACTATTAATTTTTTTAAGAAAAATATTTTTGTTTGTTGTTAAACCGACATTACCACTATCAAAGTGTGCAACAAAATACTTCGCATGAACACCAGTATCGGTTCTTCCAACTCCTACTGTTTTAATTTCCTCCTGGAGAATAGTGGAAAGCGCCTTATTCAGTGTGCTTTGTATACTAATAGCATTTGGTTGTATTTGCCATCCATGAAAATTAGTTCCTTTAAAGCTTAATTCCAAAAAATATCGCTGCATACCTGTTAACTGAAATAATGTCAGTTTGAATCCCAAAATTGCAAACTATTTTATTATTTATAAATATTTAGAGAACAAAAGTTATAACTATCTGATGTTTAACATTTTTTAACAAAGTGTAATTTTCTGGTATTCAGTAAAATATTTTCTAACTATCAATTTAGCAGGATTTAATGGAATAAATTTTGCTACCTTCGAAGGCTGAAAAATAAATTCATAAAAAAATTTTTTTTAGATATGAATGAAATTGCTGTGAATATCAAAGAATTAAATGAAAAAATTCAAAAAGAGAGCTCATTTGTTGATATGATAACCATGGAAATGAAAAAGGTTATCGTTGGACAAAAGCATTTGGTTGATAGTTTACTAATAGGGTTACTTTCAAATGGCCATATCTTGCTTGAAGGTGTTCCTGGATTAGCTAAAACATTGGCAATAAATACACTGGCCAAGACAATAGAAGCTAAGTTTAGCAGGATTCAATTTACTCCCGACCTATTACCGGCCGATTTAATTGGTACCATGATTTATTCGCAAAAGAAAGAAGAGTTTATTGTAAAAAAGGGACCTGTTTTTGCGAATTTTATTTTAGCCGATGAAGTAAACCGTTCACCTGCAAAAGTTCAAAGCGCTTTATTGGAAGCCATGCAGGAAAAACAAGTAACAATAGGAAGTGAATCGTTTGAATTGCCAAAACCATTTCTTGTACTTGCCACCCAAAATCCGATTGAACAAGAAGGAACTTATCCATTACCAGAAGCACAGGTTGACCGTTTTATGCTTAAAGTAGTGATTTCTTACCCTAGTAAGGATGAAGAAAAATTAATAATCAG
>CAZWGG010000064.1:0-13534 GCA_964633305.1 uncultured Bacteroidales bacterium | reverse complement strand
AAGTGGGTATACTGTATAAAATCAACAAATATTTTAATATTAAAACTAATTTTAGGTATACATATAATTACTATTCACACAACCGTTACAGGTATTCAGCAGATTTTATATCCAAACGGTCACCTAAACGTATTCCAATTGATTTTAAGTACCGGTTACGTTTCCAGGAAACAATAGAAGAGTATACAAATGACACAAAAACTTATTTTAGAAATAAATTCAGCCTTGGCTATAATTTGTCAAAGTTTGTTGATCCGTATATTGAGTATGAATCATATTTTAAGCTTAACAGCATTTTTCAATTTACAGTAAACCGATTTACTTTTGGAATGGATTGGAGATTAAATAAAAACATTGGTTTAGAAACTTTTTTGCTTTTAGAAGATGAGTTTAATGAACCTAACCCAATGTTCCATAAAATGCTGGGTATTAGCCTTTCGTACGACTTTAAAATTTAACCCGGGGTATTATTCATATTTTAATGCTTTGGCCGGATTAGTCCTTGCCCCTTTATAAGCCCTGTAACCTACAGTTAGCATAGCAACAATTGCTGCAATAGCAAATGCCAGTAGAAAATCTAGAACAGAAAAGTTAATCCGGTAATGAAAATTTTCAAGCCAGTTTTTCATTATATAATAAGTTATTGGCCATGCCAATAAGGTGGCAATTGATAGTAACAGAAATATTTCTTTCATTAATAAGATCATTACGCTGTTTATAGACGAACCTAGTACTTTTCTAATCCCAACCTCCTTGGTCCTTTGTTCTGATGCATACGATGTTAGCCCAAATAATCCAAGACTGGCAATTAAAATGGCGAGAATAGAAAAGCCAAGTGAGATGTTACCTGTTCTTATTTCTTCACGGTACATGTTTTCAAATTCTTCATCCATAAAAAAGTACTGTAATGGATCTCTAGGGGCAAAATCTTTCCAGGTTTGTTCAATTTGTCTAATAGACTGGTTTATACTTTTTGGAGCTAACTTAATAGACAGGTAGCCACCCCATTCCCAACTTTTGGGTTTAAGAATAAAAACATGGGGAGAAATGTCTTCATGTAACGATTGATAATGAAAGTCTTTAACTACGCCAATTACTTGTAGAAAATTCTTTTCTCCATTATCGCCAGGCTGTATAAACCTCTCTTTTAAAGGATTTTCAAAACCAAACTTTCGTGCAGCACTTTCATTAATAACCACGGCAGCTGTATCTGATAGAAAAACTTTAGAAAAAAAACGTCCTTCCTTAATCTTAATATCATATGTCTTTAAAAAATCATAATCAACCCAACAAACATTCATGAGTACCGTCTGCTCCGAACTTCTGCCTTCAATCATAAAGCCATTGTTATTATTGGGATACCCGGGTACAGATGTAGAATTGGTTGTTGCAAGTATACCGGGAAATTTCTCAATTTCTTGTTTAAATACCTTTATTTTATTGTAATTTCCCAGTGCCCCGACTCTTCTTATTACCATAAGTTGTTCTTTGTTAAATCCTAAATCTTTATTCAACATATAACTTATTTGTCTATAAATAATTACTGTTCCTAGGATAATGGCAATTGATATTAAAAGTTGAACCACAACAAGAGTATTTCTTAAGATACTTTTTCCTCCTTTTTTTAGTTCGCCTGATATAACCGTGGATGGTTTAAATGACGCCAATAGAAATGACGGATAACTTCCCGATAAAATCCCAATTAATATAGTTAGAATAAATAATCCAGGTATAACGTACCATACAGAAAAAAAATCGAGAGTGAGATGAAGCTGCATGATATTGTTTATATGCGGCAGAGAAATCTGAATAATAATTAGGGCAAGAATAAGCGAAATAAAGCTTAAAATAATAGATTCAAATAAGAATTGCCTTACTAACATTGTTTTCGATGAACCCGAAACTTTTCTTAATCCAACTTCTTTTGACCGGTTTGCAGACCTGGCAGTAGCAAGGTTCATGTAATTAATTACTGCCACAACAATAATTAAGAATGCAATAATTGAAAAAATATAAACGTATTTTTTATCGTTTGAAGGTTTTAATCCATGTTGGATTGCTGGATTGAGGTGGATATCATTTAAAGGCTGAAGATATAATCCGTAACGATTACCTGCTTCAACCCATTCATCAATTGATATTCCTAACACTTTTTGTAGCTGGGGGCCAATGTATTTCTCAAGTATCGGAGGTATTTTTGATTCAACTTCTTTTGCTGAGGCATTATCTGCTAATAACAGGTACGTATAAAAACTATTTGATAACCAAAAATCTTCATTAGCCCTGTCATGAGTTGCAAAAGAGCCTAGCATATTAAATTCAAAATGGGCATTTTCAGGAACATTTTCCATTATACCTGTCACGGTAAAATAGGAAGTATCAGAATTTATCCTTATTTGTTTACCGATTGGGTCCTCATTCCCAAAATATTTTTTTGCTGCATCAATAGTAAGAACAACGTTATGACTTACAGCGAGAGCTGTTTTTGGATTTCCCTGTATCAAGGGGATCGAAAAAATATTAAAAAAGGTTGAATCTGCTAACATAAAATGATTTTCGATATAACTCTTTTCGTTGTATTTTACTATTACTTCGTCCCAGTTATCCATTCGTACAGCATCAATAACTTCCGGTATTTCATCAACAAATACACGGGCAGTAGGAGCAGCTGTCCATGCCCCTACAATTTCCGTTTCACCAATTTTCCCGCTCAGGTATACCCTGTATATTTTATTAGCTTTCTGGTTAAACTTATCATAACTCAATTCATTAAGTACAAAAAGAATGATGATAATACTACTTGCTATGCCAATTGCAAGGCCTGCAACATTTATAAACACATGTGTTTTTTGACGTAATATGTTTCGGATAGCTACTTTAATGAA
This sequence comes from uncultured Bacteroidales bacterium, assembly GCA_964633305.1. Taxonomy (GTDB): domain Bacteria; phylum Bacteroidota; class Bacteroidia; order Bacteroidales; family UBA10428; genus CAZWGG01. The sequence continues at coordinate 10,649 of CAZWGG010000064.1, read as the reverse complement.
ATTTATTAACATTATAATAGGCTTTCGATGGTGTAGTTATATAAGACGAATGACTGTAGTAGTAAGTTACAAAAATAAGTTAATTTATCGATGGATTTAAATCAAATGTAAGTATTCAATTAGAGATTTGGAGCCAGAAGCCTGGAGTCCTAAGTTATTCAATGTCTTTTATATTAATAATAATTATGAAAATCTGTAATAATATATTATCTATATAAACAATATTTACTATAATTGTACAGATTTAGTTATTATTATAATAAGATAATCAATATGTTGTAGACTAATGTAAGAATTTTAAGATTATTGATGCTTTTCTTAGCCCATATTCACCTCAACTCTATTTCTATCTTTCATTAAATGAGTATGAATAAGATTTCCTTTTATTTCTTCTCCATTCAATACTATTTTTTCTACCCCTTTTTCAACACCTTTCTTATTGTTGATTGTGATGTTTATTTCTTTTCCCCTGAAAATTCTTTGAATGGATAGTTTTTCCCAATTAGACGGAATACACGGATCGAGCCTCAAACCATTATATTCCGGTTGTACTCCTAATATATATTGTGAAATAGCATAATATGTCCAGGTAGCTGATCCACTAAGCCATGGAATTCTTGAGGTTCCGTATTTGGGACTAAATTTACTATGAGTAGACTGACAAACAACATAGGGTTCAATTTCACGTATTTCAGCCTTTGTGTTAAATGCAGCAGGTAAATAAGAGCGAAGATACTGGTATGCCCTGTTACCACGCCCTAATATTGCCTCTGCTATTACAGCCCACCCCTGTGTATGTACAAATATTCCACCATTTTCTTTTAACCCTGGATTAATTAATTGTGCCCGTATAATGTTATAATCCGAATTTGTGTAAGGAGGGTCACATATTGCCAGGCCATATTCAGTGGCAAGGAATTTATGTACGTTGTCCATAGCAATTTTTGCCTGTTCTTCTCTTGCAGTTCCGCTCATCACTGCCCAAACCTGTGAATTAAGAAAAATTTTGCCTTCCAAACATTCTTTGGCCCCAAATTTCATTCCATCAAACCTGTAACCACGCAAAAACCATTCACCATCCCATGCATGTTCCTGCAGGTTTTTATCAAGGTTGGAAATGGCTTTTTTGCCCCAATTTTCTTCTTGCTGCTCATTTAATAACCGGGCAACTTCAATATATACTTTCAATGCAAGACGCAGCTGCATGGCAACAAATACAGATTCCCCCGTGTAACCAAATCTCAGACAATCGTTCCAGTCAGCTTTCAATCCATAAGGAAATCCATGTTTTCCACTCCTTTCAAGACTAAATTCAATAGCCCGCTTCATATGTGCAAAAACTGTATCTTTTCCTTTATCTGAATAGGGAAGTATCTTTTTATAAAAATCAATGTCTCCGGTTTCTTTAACATAAGCCGGAATTGTATTAAATAACCAAAGACTGTCATCAGACCGGTATTCTTCTTCTCCAGGAACCGGTTCATTACCCGGATCATGCGAGAATGGAAGAACTACAGGTAAAGCCCCTCCTGTGGAAACCTGACCGGTGATCATAAGTTCCAGTCTTTTCTGTGCTTCTTCCGGTATCGCGTGCAAAACTCCAAGAAAATCCTGGACAGTATCACGATATCCAAGTCCATCCCTGTCAATTCCTGTATAAATTAAACTGGCTGCGCGAGACCACGTATAAGTAATTAAACAATTGTATATTCCCCATGTATTTATTGTGCTATTAATCTCTTTATCAGGAGTTTCAGCTGAAAAACCCTTCATTTTTGTATGCCAGAATTTTTTCAGTTTAGTTAATTCCTCATCAGCCCTACCGGCATAAGAAAATTCATTAACAGCTTGTTTTCCTTCCACGGCAGCTTTACCGATTCCAACCAATATAAGAAATTCCTTCGATTCTTCGGGGTTTAATGTAAGTTCTGTTTCAAGACTACCGCACGGATTATCTCCATAACCATGTGAATTGGAACATTTGCCATTCTCAACCGCTAAAGGATTGGCATAAGTTCTGTAAGGTCCTAAAAATGCTTCACGGTCAGTGTCATATCCTGTTACCTTTGCTCCTGCTATAGCATGAAACGTGTGCCTTCCCTGGTCTTTTTCCTTAAAATTGTCAGGCATTTCAGGAATGTTTACATTGGTACCATGATCAATAATTCCATCTTCTACTTTCATTATTGAAATATATTGTACATACTGGATGTTAAGCAAATCGTCAATCGCATTCCAGTTACCAGCATATTCGACATATGAATAGGCGTTAATCATTCGCGGTTTGGTATCTTTATTTGTTACTTTTACCTTCCAAATCTCAAATGATTTTTCAAGGGGAACAAAATAAGTTACCTCCGATACAATTCCTTTGTATTCAGAAGTAATTTTTGTATAAGCTGTTCCATGCCTGCATTCCGATTTATATTCATTTAACGGTTTGCCAACCGGCTGCCAGGAAGCAGACCAGTAATCTTTTGATTCGCGATCGTGAAAATATATGTACCTTCCCGGTTGGTCCATAGGGATAGAGTTAAACCGTATTCGCATGAACCTGCCCATTCCTCCCGATTTGTAAAAACTATACCCACCGGCGTTGTTTGTAATAATTGCACCATAGTCGGTAGAACCCAGGTAGTTGCTCCATGATTTAGGAGTATCCGGCCGTGTTATAACATATTCTTTTTCCTTGTCATCGAAATATCCGTATTGCATAACTCAGAATTAAAGTTAAGCGGCAAATATATTAAAACGTTTTAATTCACTATCTCCAGAATTAAAAATCTTTCCGTATTTTCGCACAAGTAAAACGTAAACAGAAAGTGAATTTTGCATGAACAAACTATTTTATAGTACTCTTTTTCTGTTTTTATTGTTATCAACAGCTTGCCAGCAAGAGGAAGAATGTGATAAAAAAACAGATGTATACTTGTATTCCGGGTTATATGAAGTTAATGAAGAAGAAACAGAAAGCTTTAAAGCTGATACAGTAAGTATTGAGATAGAAGGAATTGATAACATTTACCAATTTTCAAATATAAAAAACTTTAAGTTATCCCTTAATCCTTTAACTGATTACTCAACGTTATTTTTTTATTGTAATGACACAATTGATACAATATCTGTTCATTATATGAAGATGCCCCGTTTGGTAACTTATAAATGCGGGTATGTGTATTATTTTGATATTTCAAATATAAATACTACTACTAATATTATCGACTCTATTTCTATTGTTAAATCTCTTGTTGATTTGGAAGATGAGGAAAACATTAAAATATTTTTCTAGTGTATTTATTTTTTTAGTTGTTTCCGGTTGTCTCACAGCCCAGGTGAAGCGTGTTAAAGGGTTACGTATAGGTTTTGATATAAGTAAACCAACTATGATGTTATTTGATCCTGATCGCACAGGATTTGAGTTTTCAGGGGATATTGAAGTGATTAAAAATCTTTATTCCACTTTAGAAATGGGATGGCTGAATATAACTCGAGAAAAAGAAAATTTTAATTATAGCTCAACTGGTAATTATTACCGCTTTGGGTTTGATTATAATATTATGAAATTAAAAGCCTCCGATGAATATGAAATGATTTATGTTGGATTAAGATACGGGTATTCAAGGCTTTCGCATGAAGCAGACCAAATTGTGCTTATTAACGATTATTGGGATGGCAGTTTTTTGAGTGTTGGAGAAGATAATTTAAATGCCAGTTGGATTGACCTGGTATTTGGTATGAGGGCCGAAGTTTTCAGAAATTTTTTTATCGGATGGTCGGTAAGGGTAAGGCCACTGCTTAACCAGGTTAATGATGATGTAATGAAACCTTTTATAATTCCAGGATATGGCAAAGGTGAAAAACCTGTTGTAGTAGGGTTTCATTATACTTTGTATTACCGAATACCTTTATTTAAAAGTACAGTTGTTGTAAAGCCAGATAAGAAAAAGAATAGCACTAAAAAAAATAGATAAAATCTCAAGAAAATTATCAGAATGTAAAAAACAATACTGAATAGCCATATTTATACAGAATTAAAAAAAGAAGTTTACGATCTTAAGGAGAAATATATAAAAGGATCAAAATACTTTAATACTGTCCGTGAATTGTATTTTGAATTTTTATCAATACCTAAAGCCTCAGGAATAAAATAGAAATATACAGAGCTTTTCAATGTAATTATTTGATTTTTTATGTTTTATATATCAACAGAAAATGCTTTCTGCTTTTTTATTGATATTTGAATAACCGGTTTGTCAGTCACTTTGAATATTATAGGCCGGATTGTTATCGGATTTTTGATTTACCAAAACATTGCAGCGTTCAGAAGGTTCGGAAGAAGGTAATCCTGTTTTGAAAAAGAAACAGCGATACATAAAAAAGAGACATTATTTAATAATATCCTTTGATCTCAGAACAAGAATTAACGATTTTTGATTTGTGAAGCATTCATTTCTAAAATCTTATATCGTTAATCCTTGTTCAAGGATCACTTTATTTTTCCTCTAGCATCCTCCCTGTACTCTTTTTTTCTTGGGTCTTTTGATAATTGGTTTATCTATTTTAACGGAAGTTTCATCGGCTTCTTCCAATTTTCCACCTCCAAGAGCTGTTCCTGCCCCTTTTCTAAATTGGTATTTTGCTATTTCTTCATCGGGTGAGGTATTTGCAGGAGGTATTGGGTTCATGATAGTCTCTGCCCAATAGTTCAGTCCCCCCATTAATACATAATTATTTAAATAACCTAATTGACGTGTTATCATCCAGGCTTCATTAGCATTTATTGTGCCGTTTGAATAAAGAATATTTTGTTTTACATCCTGGTCAAGGACATCCCTGTATTCATCATTGAGCAAATCGGCAATAGGAATATTAATAGCACCGGGTAAATGAAACTTATCAAATTCATCCTGGGGCCTTACATCAATAAGCTGTATTGACGGATCTTTATTAATCAAAAGATCAGCCACTTCATCGGGAGAGAAGTATTTAACTTTTGTATTTGCTTCGGCCAAGAGCTGTTTAGCCGGGAGTTTATATGGATGTGTAGTATTTTGAGGAACAGCGGCAATAATTAGTCCAAGGCTAACAATTATTATTGAAACGATAATTCTTGTATTCATAATACTATTCTTTTTTTTGAACATATCTTTTACTTGTAAACAATTAATATTCCGGTTGAGGGAATTTTTTTTCCGCCCATTCTGCAACCCAAAACATACCCACTGCTGCCAGAATAACCAGTAAAGTCAATAGTCCATCAGCAATTCCCAGGGCTTCACTTATTTTAGGAAACCCTAAAAAGTTCTTTTTATACAGTGTTTCCCAAAGTGGGTAACCTTCAGCAAAAATCAGTACACCGATAAAAAGCCCGCCAATAAATACAAAAGCGTCTATTTTACCTATTGAAGCAGCACAAAAGCTTGTTCCGGGGCAAAAACCGCCCATGATAAATCCTGCCCCCATAATTACTCCTCCCCAAACGGCAGAATTTATGTAGGTTGGATTTATATATACATAATCCAGGTTTATCCAGCCAAACAGGCTAAAAAACAATAAACCGAGCATAGCCGTTACAGCTGCCGTAAAAAACACCTTTAATACAACAGCATCATACCCATAAAAAACTCCGGCAAGCTTACGACTTGAAGAAAACCCACTACTTTCGAGCACCCATCCGAAACCAATACCAATAAAAAAGGCTAACAATAAATTAGTATTTTGAGAGATTATTTCATATACAATTAATGGTCCCATACCTATATTTAATTAGTTGATAAAATTATTGAATCCAGTTTTTACGAAAGAAATATGCCAGCGCAAATGCTGTACCAAATATTGCCGCCATAGTAATAAAGCCGCCAAGTGAAAGTACGGCCATTCCGCTTAATGCCGAACCACTGGTACAGCCACGGCCAAGTTGTGACCCAAAGCCAAACAATATCCCTCCCATCAGGGCAAAAATCATACGTCTTTTTGAAGTTATTCTTGGAGAATGTTCAACCTTTAATTTTAACCTGCCTGCAATAGCACCAGATAAAAAACCTCCAACAAGTACGCCAAGCATCTCAAATACTAACCATGATTTCATAGGGTTAGCAGGTTCATCGCCATTTCTATGACTTTTGAAATACTCTTGGTAATACCCTGTATTTTCAACATGTTTAGGGGCTACAGCTTTAGCTGTTGTTATAACGGTGTTCTTAACTGCCCCACTTGCACCAAGCCCCCTGCCCGAAACATAATTGGCAACCAGCACTACTACACCTAATAGAATTCCCCCGATGTAAGGATTCAAGTACTTTGTTTTTTTACGATCCATATTTTTGTAATTAATTTTAATTAATACAGCCATCTGCTTGCCTGTCCGGCATAAGCAATGATAAACCTCATCATAATCCCGCCAAAAAGCACTAGTATGGCAGGAAAAATTACAGGAACTTTATATTTCCTGAGTTCAAGTATTTCAAGAATTGCAGGTACAATAAGTCCGAGCGTTACGACAAAAATCCAGAATGGGGCTGTATACGGCCCACCCAGGAATAATTTAGCGGCATCAATTTGCACTTGGTGACTTGCCAGAAACCCCATGAACATATGGACAATTAGAAATAGCTCTATACCAATAAGTATCAGGTCGATTCTGGCAAACAGTTTTCTTTCTTCGTATGATCTGGACATGAGGATTATTGTTGCAGCACCTGTTGATAAACCGGAAACAAGGAATAATGGGCCTAATATTGATGTATTCCACAATGGCCTGGCATTAAATGCAGAGAAAAGCACTCCTGTATAAATTCCCAGTATTACGGCAAAAACAAGCATTATCCATGCAATATTGAGCTTGTGCTTTAGACAAAATGCCTCAAAATTTTTAAGCCAGGAAAATTTCCAGTCCCAGGTTGGAAAAATGTGTTTTATGTGGAGCGCTGCCCATATAAAAGATAAAGGAGTTATTGCCATTAGGGTCCAGGCACCCCATGACATTGGCGATTCTAACCTGATTGTTGTATAAAGTTGCCAGAAATAAGGTTTGTGATTTAAATCTATAAACAGGGCAAGCAATCCGATAACAAGGATAACCGGCACAAAAATCGGAGCAAATCTTACTGCAGTAGGATAGATATCTTCTTTATTCAAAATGTAATAAAGAGCAGCAAAAAACAAGATTCCGGCAGCCAGACCACCCAAAAAAAGATACAAGGGGATTTGCCAATGCCAAATATGCAATTGGGGATCAATTAAAGGGTTCATCCGTCCGCTGACTATTATTTCTTCTTTCATAACGAATACTTTTGAGTGACTTAGGTTAAATTAGAAAATACAATTCAGGCCCTGTTCCGGCTTCCGGGATCAAGGTTTTCCATTTTCTTGTTTTAAGAACAATAGAAACATCGCTTTTCGGATCATCCAAATCTCCAAAATACATACACTTTGTTGGGCATGCTTCAACACATGCAGGGTTTAATCCATTTTTTACCCGGTGGATGCAGAAGGTGCACTTATCAACATAACCATTAGGATGAGGAAAGCGTGCATCATAAGGGCATGATGCTATACATGCGCCACATCCAATGCATCTTTTTTCTTTTACCAAAACAATTCCTCCATCACTAAAATGGCTTGCCCCTGTTGGACAACAACGCACACATGGAGCATTGTTGCAATGATTACATCTTTCCGAACGGTTTTCAAGTTCTAATTGGGGATATGTTCCATCGGTAACTTCCACTACCCAATCTCTGCAATACCCAATAGGAACATTATTTTCTGTCTGGCAAGCAACCACGCAATCACTGCAGCCCACACATTTTTTTGTATCGATAGCCATCGCGTATCTCATACTTGTGCCTCCTTGTTTTCAGGTTCAAACTCAAATGTCACAAAATTGCCACGCATACCTGTTCCTCCCATTATCGGGTCAACATGTACCTTTGATATAAGCCTGGTGTCACTTGCACCCTTACCATAACATCTTCTCAGGCGTTTATCATCATGTCCGAACCCATGAACTATATATACCGAGTCCCAGCGGATACGTTCAGTCACCCTTGCTTTTATTGAAAATTCAGAACGTATTCCGTCCTGGTTTCTTAACCATATATATTGGTTGTTTTTAATTCCCCAAACTTTAGCAACTTTAGGATTTATCCACACCGTATTTTCCTCCATAAGATCAGTAAGATTGGGATTATTGGAAGTACGACTGAATGTATGCATTGGTGCACGCCCGTAAATAAGCCTGTAAAATCCATCTGGAGGTTCTTCATGTGGAGTATATTTCGGTAAGGGATCAAACCCTTCTTCTTCAAACGATGTTGAATAAAGTTCTATTTTCCCGGTGTTTGTATAAAATTCAATGTCTTCTCCATCAAAGAAGTATATATCATCGAATTCACGTTCAAAAGTTTTTACACCAATACGTTGCATTTCTTCAAGGGAAGTCCCCATTTTTTTTAGTTGCCAATCAAGCATTTCTTCAATGGTTTTCCATTTAAAATAATTTTCAAGACCTAACCGTTTTGAAAGTTCTTTTGCCACCCACCAGGCAGGCTTTGAATTGTACATTGGTTTGGAAGCCGGCATTCTGAGTGCAATTTGGGCCTTCCTGTGCGGACTTACCCTAATTGCGTCGTATCGTTCAAGATAAGTACATTCCGGCAAAACTACATCGGCCCAGCCGGTTATCTCCATTGGCATTGTATCTACTACAACCAGCAATTCCAGGTTTTGTATTGCCTCAATGGTTTGTTTTTGGTTGGGTAATGTTTCAATAAGATTGGTACCATTAACTATCCAGCCTTTAAATTCACAGTTTCTTGAGGCAGAAGGAATAGTTGCTTCACAAATTCCTGAGGCAAGAGCTAAATCGGCTAATTTAAATTTACCGGGAAAAGCTTCTCTCCATGTTTTTCCTGGTTTTGGATACTGAGGATGAGGGAAAGAGGGTACTGTTGCTTTCTCTGGCCTGTAGAAACCTCCGCGCCTTCCCCATGAACCCAAAATAGCATTTAGAATAGCAACTGCCCTTAATCGTTGAGTATCATCACCATACCATGTTACGTGCCTTCCCGGGTGGACAATTACAGCAGGTGAAGCATTGGCCATTTCGCGGGCTGTTTCTCTTATTACATGCGGTTTAATTGTTGTAATTCCATACGCCCATTCCGGCGTCATGGTTTTAACATGCTCCTTCAGGGCATCAAAACCAAACGTATATTTTTCTACATATTTTTTGTCGTACCATTCTTCATAAATAATTACATGTATCCAGGCAAGTAATAGTGCCAGATCGGTTGATGGTTTTATAGGCAGCCAGTACTTCGATTTACTTGCTGCAGTTGAAAATCTGGGGTCAACGGTTATAATGGTGGCACCTTTATCGATAGCATCGGACATTTCCTGTACCTGTCCGTTATGCATATTTTCACCAATATGTGAACCAATAAGTACCAAACATTTCGTATCCCTGATATCTGTTTTTTCCGGTGAATCAACTCCTTCGCCATAAGTGGCAATAAATGCTACTTCGCGAGGTCCCCGGCATTGTGCGTAAGAAGGTGCTGTAATATTGGAGGAACCGAATGCTTTTAACAGGTTTCCAAAATATGTACCGCCTGATCCGTGAGTAAATAATGCAATACATTCTGGCCCATGTTCTTTTGCAATTGCCTGCATTTTTTTGGCAATATAGTTAAAAGCTTCATCCCAGCTTATTTCTTTAAATGTTTGTTTACCACGTTCACCTACCCGTAATAACGGAGTTTTAAGCCGGTCTTTGTCATAATACATACCTACACCACCTGTCCCCCGCGGACAAAAGCGGCCATTGCAATGCAAGTCTTCTTCATTGCCCACTATTTTCCATATTTTTCCTTCATTATTTTTATACACCCATCCGGCACATTTCCAAAAACATACTTCACAATAGGTAGGTGTTCTTTTCAAGTTTTTGATAACATCATCATTTTCTGAGATAAATAATGTATTGGCCAATGCTTTATAGGCAGCACTACCAACTGTCATTCCCCCGAGTCCAAGTGACGATATTTTAATAAAATCTCTTCTGGTCGTCATTAAATAAATGGTATTATGTACATATAATAATATAAAAGTATATACGTATCTAAATAAACGTATATAATTAAATCAAAGTTACTTAAGAATTTCAAAAAAAACAACAATGATGATAAACATCACTATTTTTTAAATTACAGATAGTCAATCGAATAAAATTATTGAATTAATGTTACCAGGAATTGATAGCACGCAAAAACTAGATATTCAGCAAATTAAATTTTTATTTAGACTGATAACAAATTACTATAATTTTATAAATAAGGCAGGTTAAAAAATTGTATTATATATTTGCTTGAAGTAAATTCTCTGAAACATATATTATATAATTATGAATTTTAGACAAAAAACAGAACTTGGAAGAACTGGTCTTAAAGTGGGCCGGTTGGGGATATCTTCCAGTTACGGAGCACCAGCTTATGCTTATGAAAAGGCATTTGAAGAAGGCTGTAATTATTTTTCATGGGGGACTTTTATAAAAGGACATTCCAATGAAATGTTTAAGGCGATAACAAATCTTATATCAAATGGACAACGTGATAACCTGGTAATATCGATGCTAAGTTATAGTCATA
>CAZWGG010000063.1:0-13550 GCA_964633305.1 uncultured Bacteroidales bacterium | reverse complement strand
ACAAGGAAATCCGGTAGTATTCATTGTAATACCACTATGGTCATACAGATATAATGATAAAACTATTCTATACCCGCCAGGTAACAACTTTAAGGTTTCCTTTATTTTACTTACTTGTTTTTCACATTCATGCTGATTGTTTTCTTGTTCTTCTTCTACGAAATTCTCAATAGAAGAATTAAACTCTTCAAATATTATTTTTCGTTTTCGTAATACATCAATTGACCGATTTATTACAATTCTTTTAAGCCATGCTCCAAAACTCACGTCTCCATTATAATCCTCTATTTTAGTGAAAGCCGATAAGAATGATTCCTGCATAATATCTTCGGCTTCCATAGGATCATTTACAATTCGTAAACTTGTATTATACATCGATTGATAATACAGTAAATAAATGTCAAATTGTGCCGATTGATCCTGTTCTCTACATTTTTTGATCAGATCCTCATGTAGTTTTTTGTATTGGCCTCCTTGTTTATTCATTCAATCTGTTATAAAGACGATGAAATACATTTAATGCTGCATGGTGATATTGAATATTGTTGCAATTTATTGATTTATTCTTAAAATCAATAAATGATTGATTTTATTACTGTTTAAATAACTCGGTAAATTAGAATGAAAGCTTAAATCCACCGCGCACCCATCGCCCGGGTTGTATGAGTGACCCGGTATCAATATACTTGTTGTTTAATATATTTGAAGCTTCCAAGAAAATTGTTAGGTGTTGATTCTGCCAGAAAATTCTCCCATCAAGTAACCAGAACGGGTAAAACAAATTAGAAAGATATTCACTTGATTCTTCATTATATGTAATGTACTCACCTGTTCTTTCCTGGTATGAAATAATACAGTTTGTATAAATTTTTCCTGTGATTCTATTCCTGATATTAATATTTAATTTATGTTTTAAATTATAATATTTAGATAAGGAATCAGGAACAGATTTATTTATATCAGTTAATGCATAGTTAATTTCGAAGTTTTCTAATTGAAATTTAGTCCAATTATTCGTAAATTTCAAACGAAGTGATACTTCAATTCCCTGTGAACTGAATTTATTAATATTTACCGGTTGAAATTTGTTGGTAGATTTCGACCAAAGCCAATCAATTATATCTTTTCCCTTAATATAAAAATATGCTATCTGACCATAAAAAGTGTTATTGTCTAACTTTATGCCTGATTCAAAAGAATTTAATATATTGGGATTAAGGTTTATATTCCCCTGGTTGGTTGGATCGGTATAAAATAGGTCGGTAAAAGTTGGCAGGTGAACAGAGCGGTTATAACTCATAAAAATTTTAAGCAAACGAAATACCTTGTAACTTACATCAATTCCGGGGTAAAATGCCGGTTTATTAGGATAATCATTGGTCCAATTGAACATTGATCCTCCTGAAAAATAAAATTTTCCCGCCTGAAAATTCTGCTCCCAAAATAAATTGATTATAGATCTTGAAAATTTATGATCATAATATATACTGTCTTCTCCATTAACCGGAACAGGTTTAGCAATCTCGTACCCAAGATTATTACTTAAGATATTTTCACTCCTGATATCAACTCCAATTGCCGATTGTCCGAATTTACTTTTTATAACAGCATTGAATTGAGAACCAAAAACATCTGATAAATGAAAATTTTGGTATATCGCTGGTTGTTGCTTTATTAATATAAAATGGTCAGTTTTTCTACGCCAATAAAATTGAGGACAGAATTTCACCTTTTTACCAGTGGAATATTTTAGGCTTGAAAAAAAAACATTGCCTTCCTCGTACTGATCGGGAAATTTAGGTGAATAAAATGCATTTGCTCCAAATTCTTTTTTATTGAAGCCAAACTGAAATTCAAACAATGAATTCTCCGCAGCAATTGACCCGGAATAATAGAGATTATTTAGATTAAAATCAGTATTATGAGCATAACCGTTTGAAATTGAACCTGAATAGCTAAGTTGGTGTGATGTTTTTCCCAGTGGTGTTCCAAAAGAAATTCCCCATTTTTTATACCCATACTGACCAACTGCGGAAGAAACGGAAATATTTTTCTCGCAGCCTTTTTTGGTGATAATATTTATAGCTCCGGTAAAAGCATTTGACCCATATATCCTAGCCCCAGGGCCGTTTAACACCTCAATTTTCTCAACATTTTCTAAATCAAAAGGAAATTCAAGGTTGAAATGCCCGGTTTGAGGGTCGGTAATGTTGATGCCATTTAATAAAATGAGTACATGATCAAAAGTCCCACCTCTAATTGAGATATCAGACTGCACACCATAAATTCCTCGCTGACGAACATCAACATTAAGTGAATACTCAAGTAGCTCCTGAATACTTTGTACAGGCGCACACTCTATATCTTCTTTAGAAATAACTGTAACAATCCTGGCAATATCGGAATATACTCCAGGACCACGTTGTCCGATGACTTCAACCTCTTCAATTTCCACATTGTTGTTAATAAATAAAGTATCAGACTGGGCATTTAATGAACTATGCTTTACTAAAAGACTATAAGTATATAATAAAGTACAGATTTTTATAATTTTTTTTAAACTGGCAAAAACAGCATATTTCTTTCTTGACCAGTTTTTAAAATATATGTTTGTTTTATGTGGACAAGAAATATATTTCATCATTATTGTAAAATTTAGAAGGTTGTAAATATAAAGAATTAAAATCGAATTGGTCTGAAAGAAGATAAAACTTCATTTAAAGTTTTTTTACAATTTTTTTTAGCTATTAAAAGCCATTTATTTGCTATTTTCATCGTATAAAATTTTTAAAAAATACTTGTAAAATCGCTAGATGAAGTTATACCAAATGTACTGATAACAATAGTTTTATTGGTTATACTATTTTACTGAAATACCCCAAAATACTTTAAAAACAAATCAGATTTTATGAAAACATTAATTAATTACACCTAACTTACTGTTTATAAATTGGAAGAAAAAAATTTGAATTAAGAAATTATTTGTTATTTTTGTTTTTAAATCCTGTAAAAAAAAGTAATTCATTAAAAAAAATTAGGAACATGAAAAAATTAAGTTTATTATTTGTATCAATCGCGCTTTTTAGTTTTGTATCCTTAAGTTCTTGTAAGAATCAAGCTAGCCAGGCAGAAAAAGAAGATGTTGAAACTGAAGAAGCTATGCCAGAAGAAGAAACTATGACGGAAGAACAAGCTGAAGCTGATACAGCTGCAGAAGCTACGGAAGGAGAAGCGATGGAAGAAACAACGGAAGAAACTGCTCAATAAACTAATTTGTTGCGAGAAGAAATGAAAGCAGGATTTTCTCCTGCTTTTTTTCTAAGTAATTCAGTTTTACACAGTTTCTATTATTTCCTGTATTTTTCGTGATTTTAATTGTACTTGATGGAAAATTAAGGTTTCTATGAGGTGGAGATATTTTATGTAATTTTTCATTGACTCTTTTACTTCTTTTTTACTATAATCACATTACTTGGCAGAATGGTAAGATAAAGGAAACTTTATAATAGTTCTTCTTGCCCTTTTCATATTATTCCTATATAACATTTTATTAAAAACTTCTCCATTTTTTTGCGAATTATAAAAAATTTATTTAATTTTAACTATTTAGTTAAACAAAATAGTTATATTATATAATTAAACCAAATAGTCGAATATGGTTCTTTTACCCACTAATACAGAAAATAAAATTCTTGAGGCAGCAAAAAAAGTATTCATTCAAAAAGGCCTTGAAGGTTCAAGAATGCAAGAAATAGCAGATGAAGCCAATATTAATAAGGCGCTGCTTCATTATTATTACCGTACTAAAGAAAAACTTTTTAGTGCTGTATTCAAATTTGCCATTTCGAAATTTGTGCCTCGCATTGAAGAGATTCTTCACAAAGAAATGTCGCTATTCAAAAAAATTGAGCTCATCGTAGAACAGTACATCACGTTACTTCAGAAAAACCAGTTTATCCCGATTTTTGTTCTGCATGAAATTAATCGGCATCCTGATCGAATTGTTGAACTATTAACGTCAACAGGAATAAAGCCTGAACTCATCTTAAAACAGATTGAAAACGAAATAAAAGAAGAAAGAATAAAACCTATCACACCACAGCAGTTGTTTGTTAATATTGTTTCATTATGTGTTTTTCCTTTCGCTGCCAGGCCACTGTTGCAAAGAATAATCTTTAATAATGACAAGAGACTCTACAATGAATTTATTGAAAAACGAAAAAAAGAGGTGTCAGGTTTTATTATAGATGCAATAAAACTTTAATAAAATGAAAAAATTAACTTTACTATTGATTGTTCTGCCTTCATTAGCAAGCGCCAAGCAATTTGACACATTAACTATATCAGGTTGTTTTGACCAGGCGATAAGCAATCATCCTTATTATAATCAAAAAGAGCTAAATGATGAAATTTCACAATTTAAGATTGCTAATGTTAATAAAACATGGTTGCCTTCTGTTTCATTAGATGGGCAAGCAACTTATCAATCCGATGTTGTTGAAACCGGTTTTTTTTCTGCACCTAAGGATCAGTATAAAATTTATTTAGACATTAACCAACAATTGTATGATGGAGGCATTTCAAAACAACAAAAGGAACTTGAAAATTCAAACCTTTTAATTGAACAACAACAAATCAATATCGAATTTCACACTTTAAAACAACAAGTAAATTCGGTATATTTTTCAGCTCTTATACTTGAGAAAAATATAATCCTATTTAAAATATTACACGAAGAACTACTGGATAAACACAAAGACGCCGCTTCAGCAGTTAAAAATGGAGTAATGTTACCTTCAAATGAAGAAATTCTTATGGCCGAAATACTTAAACTTGAACAACAAACCAAAGAAGCCATAAATAAGAGACAATCTTTAATTAATATTCTTGAAATATTAATTGGAGAAGAAATCCCTGATAATGTTGTTCTCAAAATACCAAATGAAACAAATTTTCAACAGAACGAGAAGGTCAGGCCTGAAATTCAACTATTTGATTATCAAAAAATAACAATTGAGAATAGTTTGAATTTGAATAAAAGTATTAATAGACCGAAATTGTTTGCATTTTCACAGGCAGGCTATGGAAAACCAGGGCTAAATATGTTGAATGAAGAATTTGACACCTATTATATCGTTGGCCTAGGACTAAAATGGAAACTTATTAATTGGGGTGAATTACATAACAAGCAGAAAATTGCAACTTTACAAAAAGATGCAGTTGACCTGAAAAAAGAAAATTTCGACAAAAATATATCGGTCTCATTACAAAATGAATTAGCTGTTATAGAAAATTATAGAAGCGCAATAAAAAAAGATAGTGAAATAATTGAGCTTAGAAAAAGCATAACGCAAAATGCATATTCACAGTTTGAGAATGGAGTTATCACTGCTACCCAATACCTGGCTGAAGTAAATGCTGAGACACAAGCCAAAATAGAACTTGAAACGCATAAAATACTTTTGATACAATCTGTTATTAATTACCAATTAATAAAAGGAGACTTATAAAATGAAAATGATTGGGAAATTACTATTCATAGTTTCTATTACTGTAACACTGTATATAACATTGTCATGTAGCAACAATGATATTGAAGCTGATGCCTTTGGAAATTTTGAGGCTGATGAAATTATAATCTCTGCTCAAATGCAAGGAGAACTTCTATTCTTCAATATTGAAGAGGGACAGAAAGTAAAAAAGGATGAACTTGTTGGTATTATTGATACTACAGAAGTTTTTTTACAAAAGGACCAACTTTATGCCCAGCAAGAATTACTTAAGGCAAAACGTTTAAATGTAATTTCACAAATTGATGTACAGAAAGAACAAGTAAAAAACCTTGTTCGTGAAAAAAAACGCCTGGAAAAATTATTGTCAGACCATGCAGCAACACAACAGCAGTTCGATGATATTGTTGGAAAAATTCAAGTTGCCGAATCACAAATAAAAACAACAGAAACACAGTTTCAAAGTATTAAAGCTGAGAAAGCAGTATTGAAAAGTCAATTGAAACAAGTAGAAGATAAATTGAAAAAATGTAAAATAATCAACCCTACAAATGGTATTGTGCTTGAAAAATACTGTAATGAAAATGAGTTGGTAAATACAGGAAAATCTCTTTATAAGCTAGCTGATATATCGGAACTGGAATTGAAAGTTTATGTAAGCGGTGGACAATTGCCAGGAATAAAATTGGGAGATGAAGTGCAAGTTATCGTAGATAAAAACCATGATGAAATTCAAGAATTCAATGGAAAGGTATCATGGATATCACAGGAAGTAGAATTTACTCCAAAAATAATTCAAACCCGGGAAGAACGTGTAAACATGGTGTATGCAGTTAAAATTAGAGTTAAAAACGATGGCACAATAAAAATAGGAATGCCTGGAGAGGTAGTATTTTCGAAAGAAAAAGAATGATTGACATACAAAATATATCAAAAACTTTTAAGGGAGTTACAGCTCTTGAAAATATATCATTGGGTATACCAAGCAAATGTCTGTATGGATTTATCGGCCCTGACGGAGCAGGAAAAACAACTCTTTTCAGAATCATAACCAGCCTCATGGTTCCTGATAGCGGGTCAATTACAATTAATGGAGCAGACCCGGTAAACGATTATAAAAAGGTACGGAAATTTATCGGATATATGCCAGGGCGGTTTTCATTATACCAAGATCTTACCGTAGAAGAAAACCTCGCTTTTTATGCTACCATTTTTGGAACTACCATTGAAGAAAATTATTCAATAATTAAAAATGTGTATACTCATATCAAACCTTTTAAAACAAGGCTTGCACGTAATCTCTCAGGCGGAATGAAACAAAAACTCGCTCTTTCATGTGCACTAATCCATAACCCGGATGTACTTGTACTAGATGAACCCACAACAGGAGTTGATGCAGTTTCGCGGAAAGAATTCTGGGAATTGTTAAATGAACTACGAAATAAAGGAATGACCATAGTTGTATCAACACCTTATATGGATGAAGCAAGTCTTTGTGATAATGTTGCCTTAATTCATAAGGGAAGAATCCTTGAACAGGATAAACCTGGAAATATTGCAAATAAGTACAGAAACATTTTATATGCCGTATCAACAAATAAAATGTACGATCTTGTTAATGACTTAAGGGAATATATCCGGGGAAACAGTGCCTATTTATTCGGACAAAACGTACATTATTCTTCAAGCGAAAAAATAAATATTCAGTTAGCCATTCAATATCTTAAGAATAAAGGACACAGTGATGTAACATTCAATATAATCGAACCAACTATTGAAGACACCTTCATCTCGGCAATTGATTCAAAGGAGGAAATGGAAACAAAATGAATAATTCTGAAAAAATTATAGAAGTCAAAAACATGGTTAAAAAATTTGGCGATTTTATTGCCAACGATAACCTTACTTTCGATGTCTACCAAGGCGAAATATTCGGATTTCTTGGTGCAAACGGGGCAGGGAAAACTACGGCAATTAAAATTCTTTGCGGATTATCACTTCCTACCTCTGGTGAAATACGAGTAGCCGGATTTGATGTATACTCACAACGGGAAAAAATAAAAAGGGCAATTGGATATATGAGCCAAAAATTTTCTTTATATGAAGATCTTACAGTGAAAGAGAATATTAGGTTTTATGCCGGAATTTATGGAATGACAAGAAAAGAAATATCTAACCGCACTGAAAAACTTTTAACCAAGCTACAACTAACTCATATTGCCAACACCCTGGTAAAAGATATTCCGCTTGGCTGGAAACAGAAACTGGCTTTTTCAGTTGCTATTTTTCATAACCCTGGCTTGGTTTTTCTCGATGAGCCGACAGGTGGGGTTGACCCAATAACTCGCCGGCAATTCTGGGAACTGATATACGAGGCTTCTAATAATGGTGTAACAGTTTTTGTAACGACTCACTACATGGATGAGGCCGAATATTGCCACCGTGTATCAATAATGGCGGAAGGAAAAATTGAAGCACTTGATACGCCTAATAGCTTGAAAAAAAAATATAAAGCTAAAGATATAAATGAAGTATTTGTTAAAATAGCAAGAAGTAATTAAATGAAAAGTTTAATAGATGAATAGTTTTACCGGATTTGTAAAAAAAGAGTTTTTGCATATATTGCGTGATTTTCGTACTCTTATTATCTTATTTGGGCTACCAATAGCTCAAATTCTCATTTTCGGGTATGTAATACGCAATGAAATTGATGATGTAAGAATTGCCGTGCTCGACTATTCCAAAGATGATGTTACTCTTGAACTTACTAATAAAATCATATCATCTGGTTTCTTCTTACTCTATGAAAACCTTACAAATGAGGCATCTGTTGAAAAAATATTTCGAAAAGGAAAGGTAAAAGAAGTAATCATTTTTGAGAAAAACTTTGCGGAAAGGCTCGAACGTGACAGAACTGCATCTGTACAATTAATTGCTGATGCCTCTGATCCCAATTCAGCAAGTCTTGTCGTGAATTATACCAATGGCATATTGTTCGACTATGTGAAGAAACAAAATTCTGGTTTTAACCCGCCTTTTAAGATTGTTCCTGAAACAAGAATGATGTTTAACCCTGGGCTTAAAAGTGTTTTTATGTTCGTTCCCGGTACAATGGCACTTATACTCATGCTTGTTTCTGCCATGATGACTTCCATATCAATTGCACGTGAAAAAGAGATGGGAACCATGGAAGTATTACTGGTTTCTCCCCTACGCCCTATACAAATTATCGTAGGAAAAGTAATGCCTTACGTATTATTATCATGTATTAATGCAGTAGTTATTATAGCCTTGGGATACTTTGTTTTTCAATTACCAATTCGTGGAAGCCTTATTGTGCTTTTTGGAGAAACTATCCTGTTTATTTCCCTTGCCCTTTCGCTGGGTATTCTTATCTCAACAATGGCCAATAGTCAGCAGGTAGCAATGTTTATTTCTATTTTTGCCCTTATGTTGCCAACTATTTTATTATCCGGGTTTATATTTCCCATTGAAAACATGCCCAAAATATTACAATGGCTAACCTATATTGTACCTCCCCGTTATTTTGTCGAAATTTTACGAAGTGTGATGCTTAAAGGAACAGGCATAATCAATATATGGCCGCAAACTACTGTATTACTTGCCATGACTATCATTTTTATTGGCTTAAGTGCATTAAAATTTAAAACCCGATTGGAATAAACCATGAGAACAATACTATTTATATTACAAAAGGAGTTTTTACAGGTTTTCAGGAACCGTACCATGCTTCCTATTATATTTATTGTTCCAATTGTCCAGTTGCTTATCCTGGTAAATGCAGCTACAATGGAAATGAAACATATTGACATGGAAGTTGTTGATCTTGACCTTTCGCCAACATCTCGCAAGCTTATTAATAAATTTATGGGATCGCCTTTTTTCGATATCCACAAATCTGGATTTTCCATTAACCAGGCAAAAGTTGATTTATTAGAAAACAAAACACAAATCATTTTATATATCCCTTTAGATTTTGAAAAACGGTTATATAAAGAAAATAAAGGTGAGGTACAGATATTGATTGATGCTGTAAACGGAATGACAGCAAGCCTGGCAAACGTGTATTCACAATCGGTAATTAGTGATTTTAATAGCGAATTACTTGCCAAAAAGGGAACAAATGTATTAATAAACACACGGCCAAAAAGTATTACCGTGGAAAACTCATATTGGTATAATCCGCAACTTAACTTCAAATTTTATATGGTACCAGGTATATTGGTTATACTGGTTTCTATGATAGGCGTATTTCTAACGGCCATTAATATAGTAAGAGAAAAAGAAATAGGAACTATTGAGCAAGTTAATGTCACCCCTATTAAAAAATACCAATTTATTGCAGGTAAATTGGTGCCATTCTGGATAATTGCCATGTTTGAACTTGGATTTGGATTGGTAGTAGGTAAACTTTTATTCAAACTGCCTATTGAAGGGAGTATACCCTTGCTGAACCTGTTTGCAGCTTTGTATCTTTTGGTTTTGCTTGGCTTGGGTTTATTAATATCTACAATATCTGACTCACAGCAACAGGTAATGTTCCTGTCTTTTTTCTTCTTTATTACCTTTATTTTAATGAGTGGGGTATTTACGCCTGAAGAAAGTATGCCAAAATGGGCTCAATATGTAAATAGTATTAATCCTTTTGCTTATTTTATGCGCGTTATTCGTATGATCATCCTTAAAGGGTCAGGGTTTATGGATATTTTAAAAGAATTGGTCTCTATTACTGTTTTTGGTATAATAGTTTTAAGTCTTGCTATTTGGCGATACCGGAAGGTCGTTTAACAATCGTGAATTGTTACAAAGCATTCTAGTGAATGCATGAAAACCCAAAATGATTTTTTTGAAAATATTGTTTAATATAAAATTGAGTTGCACAACTTTATGAGAAACAATTTACAGTTAATTTAAGTGTGATTTAGTCAAACCTGTTTTTCATAAGTCTATCTTCTCCTTATAAGCAAAGTAACGCCAAGAATATAACTTGCAATGCCAATATAAAAGAAAACATTCCTAAATTCATTTCCTTTAATATGCAAAAATGCACCAATTACTATCAAAATAGAACCTTTAATTAACTGCGTTTTATAATTAAAATAAAATCTTATTACTTTTTCCATAATTAAAAAATATTAAAATATAAATCATTGTAATGAAGGCTGAAAAAGCCTTCAGCCTTCAATATCCTGTTTTAAAACAAACATCCTAATGCAAAACCAATTATACACTCTTTTGCAGCAAGGGCACAAACTATCGTGCAAACCAAATCGTTTTCAGGATCATAACATTCCTTAATACCTTTTTTCATACAATCAACCCAAGTTTTTTCAGTTTTATTATTATAATAAACTAAATCTGAGACTCTATTGTTGTTTACAGTCAGTTTAATTACTTTTAAATTATTTAAATCTGAATATTCTGCAATATAACCATTACTTAAGGATGTTGTTCTAAGATTATATCCAAACTGATAAACATTATTTTTTGTAATATATACATTCGTCAATGAAGATCGTAAAATTTGTGAGGTTTTTATTTTGCGTAAGGAGAGATAAAATATTCCCCGGTCTGACAAATGCCTTGCACACTATAACCTCTTGATGAAAATTTATTTCAATAAACAGTAAGTTAGATTAGGTGATTATATATCGTTACTCAAATTTATTATTTTATTTGGAGTTTTTAATCAATACCCCCCCTAATTTAAAATTATTCTAAATTACTATATGCTTTCTAGTATATTTCTTTATTCATCGATTACTGGCCCTAGTTCACCGATTTCAAGTTGAACAAGAAAGTACCTTTCTTTACTTTTACTTCCGGAATTTTTGGTTATACATTTTGTTAGTGACTAATATAAATATTGATGAATGAATTTAGATGCAAAAAGAATAAAGGACATTTATACAGGTAACCGGGCCAGAAATTATGACATGGCTCTACCCCACTCTTTTACAACATGGAAAAAGAAGGCATTTGACGAATCATCGTTAAAAAACGGGGATTTGGTTTTAGTGTTTTGTTGTGGAACAGGATTAGATTTTCCACATATTTTAAGTAAGATTGGCAATGATGAAAAAAGATTTAGTGGAAGTAAAAAAAAGAGAGTTCTTTTTTAAATCATATTATTACTGTATTGGGAAAAAAGTTAAATGAAACGTCCATAATAAAATAATTAGTGGCTGCCAGAAAACTCCTATTTTTTAAAGTCTTTGATAAGAAAACGTCAAAGACAAGGCTTTCGAAGCATTGAAAATGAGGAGTTTACTGATTGTAAATGACTATTTTCAAGGCAAGAATAACGCAGTATTTGGCGTTTTCTTGCAAAGACTAATTATGATTTTAACACACACGAGCATGATTACTCGCTAACGCTTCGTGAGATCGCTACGCTAAGTTATTTTATCATTGGTAAGTTCCATCTGACCATTAAAAATTAAATTATAAACAGATGAACAAAAAAATTGATATATTCGCCTATCAGCGATTACTCAACAAGACGGATAAAATAAATAAAAATCAATTTGTTTCAGCATAAAAAAAGATTGCTATACTTTAGAAACACAACCATATTTTAAAACAAAGAATATGATAGATTTTAATGCGCTTTTCAAAATAACTTATGGGCTATACATTGTAAGTTCAGGAAATAAAGAAAAAGGAAACGGGTTTATTTCCAATACGGTATTCCAGGTAACCGCTGAACCTGCAAAATTTGCTGCCTGTTGTAATAAAAACAATTTTACTGCAGGATTAATAGAAAAGCACGGTTGTTTTTCTGTTTCGGTTTTGAAGCAGCAGACAGATACAGAAATATTTGGCAAGTTCGGATACAAAACAGGTAAAGAATTTGACAAATTAACCGGAATGGATATAAAATATGGAGACTCGGGAGTTCCGATTATTCTGAACGATTGTATAGCATACTTAGAATGTAAAGTCGTTCAAAAAATTGATGTAGGAACGCACTGGTTGTTTATAGGTGAGTTAATTGTAGCAGAAATGCTGGACGAAAAAAGTGAACCTCTAACATATTCCTATTACCGTCAAGTAAAAAAGGGTGTTGCGCCCAAAAATGCGCCTACGTATATTGATAAATCAAAACTGAAGCCTTCAGAAGGACCTGCAAAAACAGGTAAGTACAAATGTACCGCATGCGGACATATTTATGATGAAAATACCGAAAGTATAAAATTTTCCGATTTGCCAGATGATTGGAAATGCCCTGTTTGTGGCGCAGACAAAGAAGATTTTATAGAAATTTAATAACAAAAAAATGTATACTATGACAACAAAATCACTAAAAGGAACAAAAACAGAACAAAATTTATTAAAAGCATTTGCCGGTGAATCACAAGCAAGAAACCGGTATGAGTTTTTTGCAAGTGTAGCTAAAAAAGAAGGTTATATGCAAATTGCTGCCATATTTCAAGAAACAGCTAACCAAGAAAAAGAACATGCCAAACGTTTTTTTAAATTCCTGGAAGGCGGTATGACTGAAATAACAGCAAGTTACCCGGCCGGCATAATTGGCACAACAAAACAAAATTTAAAAGCAGCTGCTGAAGGAGAGAACGAAGAATGGACCGAACTCTACCCGGAATTTGCTGAAACAGCAAAACAGGAAGGATTTCCTGAAGTTTCAACAGCTTTTAAAATGATTGCAAAAGTTGAAGCCGAGCATGAACGCAGGTATTTGAAATTATTGCAGAATTTATCAGAAGACAAAGTGTTTATGAAAGATGGTAAAGTTTGGTGGAAATGCTTGAATTGCGGGTATGTTTATGAATCCGAAAAGGCACTTGAAAATTGTCCTGCATGTCAACATCCCATGGCATTTATGCAAATAAAAGAAGAAAATTATTAATATTAAGTTTATTACTATTATTAACAGGTTGTATAAATCCAATGTTTGATAATATTAGTCGCAAAAGCTATAATTTATCAGCATCAGGTGTTGGTTTAAAATTTGTAACAGCAATATAAAGAGGAATTTTTAAATCTTCAATATTTCTG
>CAZWGG010000062.1:0-13634 GCA_964633305.1 uncultured Bacteroidales bacterium | reverse complement strand
CTTATTTTTTCCGATGGTTCGGCTATTTCAAATAAAATGACAAATAGTTTGTCTGAAAACAATAAAGTTATTGATGTACAAAGGGGGGATAGCTTTATTGAAAAAGATGGTTATAATTACAGTATTGACCCGACAAATACTGAAGATTTTGATAAATTATTTTCTTCTATCATACTAAATAAAAACATTCCTAATAAAGTAATTTACTTGTTGAACGAAGAAGAAGGCGTTAAAATGCCTAATGAGCAGAAAAACATAACTCTTTCCTGTCATCACGATAAGTTCGGAAATTTAATCCAAATTGTAAAATCATTAGGCAAATTGTCGGCTAACCAAGATATTTGGTTTTATATTATAAGCAGGGATTTAGAGGAAATTACCGGTGAAGAAAAAATAAATCCATTGCAATCATTAATTAAAGGAATTGTCAAAGTAGCCCCTGTTGAATATAATGGATTATTTTGCCAACATATTGATATAGCTGGTTCTTATGATGATATCGATTCAACAATCGGAAAACTTGTGGAAGAAACCCTGGTGCATCCCAATAGTCTTACTATTGCACACAGAAGGGGAAAACGTTGGGAAAGGTTTTATGAACCTGTAAATTTTCAATACCAGCATAGCCATAAAAAATACAATGATGATGATGTTTATATTATCACCGGAGGATTAGGAGGTATTGGTTTTGAAATTGCCAAGCATATATCCTCTGCTTGTAAAGCTAAAATAATCTTGATAGGCAAAACACAAATAAATGGTGTGAATGGTGAAAATCAATATCTTACTGATAAAATTCGCAATTTAAATGAAGTAACAACCTTAAACAAAAATATAGAATACTATGCTGCGGATATATCAGATCATAGCCAGATTAAGCCACTTGCTTCATCAATTAAAAGTAAATATAAAACCATAACCGGAATATTCCACTGCGCAGGAAACCCGGGAAAAGGAATTATTGAACTTAAAAATATTGAAGATGCATTGCATGTATTATCTCCCAAGGTTACTGGCACTATAGCAATTTACGAATTATTCAGGGATGTTATAAGCGACTTTTTCTTGTTGTTCTCTTCAATTGCATCGGTGAAAAATTTTGCAGGACAAGTTGACTATACTTCTGCAAATGCTTTTCTTGACTCATTTGCTGTAGCCTGTAATGATGAAAAAATTATTTCTGTTAATTGGGACTTGTGGGGAGAAACAGGAATGGGCCTTACTACTGCTTCAGCCAGCATAAAAAAAACGCGCAAGAATGAATTGCAAAACGGTATTAAAACGAAAGAGGGCCTAAAAGTAATCGATCATATACTTTTTACCTGTTCAATGAAAAACCTGGTAGTATCAAATTATGCCCTGGAAGAATCTCAACGTAACCTGTATGTGAATGAAAATGAAATAAGAATAGTAGCCTCACAAGAGGGAGATAGTAAGGAACTTATAAAAAGTTCCAATGTCGAAGAATGGTTTTATTGCCAAACATGGATTCGATCTCAATTCCCGGTTTCACAGGAATCTCCTGAAAATTTTACCTGGCTTGTTTTGGCAAATAGCTCAAAAATTTGCGAGGATTTCTTGTCACAATGTAAATCAAAAGGTCAAAATACAATTGTTGTAAAAAAGGCCAACAAATTCTGCCAGAATAGTTCTACAGATTATATGGTAAATCCCGATAATGAAAATGATTATAAAAAACTTTATGGCCAATTAGATGAAAATAAACTAATGCCAAACCAAATAGTACATTTTTGGACTATTGAAGATGATTCAAAAGTTAAAGAAATAACAAAGAAAACATTTACCGATGCCCAATCAACAGCAATTTATAGTATGATCTTCCTGCTTAAGGCTTCTGAAAATTCAGGATTTATTGAAAATCTCGGGATTCAGTTAATAACAAAAAATATCTTTAACGTAACAGGATATGAAAAAATTGACCCACACAATTCAACCATTTTAGGCTTATTGAAAGTAGTAAGGTTAGAATATCCAAATATTTCAATAAGAGCTATTGATGTAGGCTCTGAAATCAACCAGCTTATACCTGTAAACTTATTTAATACATTAAACAGTAAAATATCCGACAAAATTTTAGCCATAAGGAACAACAAATGTTGGACACAATCCTATACTCATGTTACATTACAAAACACCGTACCCCAAAAATCTGTTATCAGCCCAAATGGGGTTTATATAATAACCGGAGGGCTTGATGTGGTAGGATACCGTGTAGCAGAATTTATGTCCGAGGTTTATGATTTAAAAATTGCCCTGGTAGGAGAAATGAAATCACATAAATGGGACAAGTGGAATGATTATAATGCCAAAGACGAAAGTTATGATGCTATTAGTGCTCATAAATTAAACGAGTTAAGAAAAAATAACCCTGATATTGAGTATTTTGGAATTGATATCACATCAGAAAATGAATGGAATACAACGGTAAACAAAATAATAAAAAAATGGGGAAATATTAGTGGAATAATTCACGCAGCAGCAACTCTAGACCCTTCTTCTTTCAAAACTATAAGTACAGTAACCAAAAATGAATTTGAGGAGCATTTTAAAACAAAAGTGTATGTATCTTTAATTATTAAAGATATTATCAAAAAATATAATATCAACCAATGTTTATTTGTTTCTTCTGTTTCATCAATTCTTGGGGGTATTGAATTTATAACATATTCAACTGTCAATAACTTTCTCGATAATTTTGTTAATTATTTAAAACAAGAGTACCAGAAAAAAACAATAGCCATATTAAACTTAGACGAGCTTCAATTCTCCGAAAAAGAACAAAAAATAACCCGGTATGGTAAAGAATTACAAAACTTGTCAGTATCAAAAAATGAATTGAAACAAATTTTTTCATTCTTTTTTTCAAATATATTTGAAAATCAAATTGTTATATCTACATGTGATTTATTAACCAGGCTAAAAAAATGGCATGACCAGTCAGGAAATAAAACAATTGAAGAGGATACAAAAGAACAAGACGATCTAGTAGTTGACGGACAAATACCCGAAGATATTCGAAATGAATTAATTAAAATTTGGAAAGAGGCGCTCGGATTTGATAGAATAGAAGTAAATGACAATTTTTATTCATTAGGAGGAGACTCCTTAATTGCCACCAGCATGGTCAATAAACTAAGAAAAAGGTTTGGGACATTAAAAATCTCTATAAGCGATATTTTGGATAACCCTACAATTATAAAGCAGGAAAACCTTATTAGCCAGTTAAGTGATAATGAAAAAGAAAAAGAACAAAAAATACTTAATGAATATCTTAAATCACCGATAAAAGGAAGAGAAGAGATAATAGCCAATTATTTCTCTAACGTATTGCAAGAATCCGGGCTATTTAAAACTAACAATATTACCCTTGAAACAAAAATTGACCCTGCTTTTATTGAAAAACTCAGTAGTATTTTGTACCTGAATTTTCTGCAAGATTTTAAATTTCCTGTTTATGAGAATGAAATACATAAATGTGAGACGTATAGTGACATATTACAATATTTAGCCCGCGAAATAGACAGGGTTAATAATAACTTTAATGGTCTTGAAAAGACCATACCATTTGAAGTTGATAAGCCTATTTTAAAAACAAAGAAAAGTAGCTTATTGAAAAAAAAGAAAAATCCTTCAATGGTTTTTGTCCACTCAGCTCCCCGGTCTGGTTCCACTTTATTCAGATTAATACTTGAAGGACATAAAAAATTATTCAGCCCCCCTGAATTTCAGTTATTAAACTATGAAAACCTCAAGCAGTGGAATAAAGAAAGAGTAAAGATCACTAAAAATTATAGCGGCTTGGCCTATTCACTTTCAAATATTTTTAACACCGATCTGGATAAAGCCAATATTGAGCTAAATAAATTAATTGACAAATCTTTATCAATAAAAGATACGTACAAACTAATTCAAACAAAATTAAAAAATACCATATTGGTAGATAAATCTCCTAATTACGCATTAACCCCAGATAATTTATATAAAGCTGAAGAAATATTTGATAAGCCAAAGCATATTCACTTGGTCCGTCATCCATATCCTGTAATAGAATCTTTTGTCCGGACAAGAATGTATGCATGGTTTGAAGGAAATAGTAATATTAACCCGTACAAGTTGGGAGAAAAAATATGGTATGTTAACAATATTAACCTCTTGAACTTTAAAGAATTCTTAGATGATGAAAGGTATTTGCTTGTTAAGTATGAAAATTTAGTTGTAAACCCGAAAGAAGAAATACAAAAAGTATGTTCATTTATAGGTGTAGATTTTAATGAAGACATGATTGACCCTTATAAAGGAAAAAGAATGATTGAAGGATGCGGAGACCCAACTATTTTTGAAAGAAACAACATTGACAGTAACCTTGCAGAAGTTTGGAAAAAAATTGAATTACCAGTTGAATTATCAGAAAAAACAGGTGAATTAATGAATAAATTAAACTATAAAAAAGGTATACATGATATAAATGCTGCACTCAAAGAAGAAATTCTTAAAGAACTTGAATTTTAGAATATGAGTTATAAAAAAATGATTATCATTTGTGTTTTAGTATGCATTATATCAATAATTGTATTTCCATTGTTTCTTATTGGGGATAATTTTATTTATAATATTTTTGTTGATAGGGTCCTGATAAGGACACGTGATCTTTTTTCTGAATTTCAATATTGCGGGCATGAAATTGGAGGCATAAACCAACCAAGGAACCCGGGAGGTTTTTTATACTACTATTTGGCTATCCCTATGATATTTTCAAATAATCCAATGATAGCTTATTATTTTCACTTACTGCTTGTCACGGGAAGTTTATTTTTCTTCTACTTAACTATGAAAAAGTACTATGGCATTATACCTGCTTTATTTTCTGTTATCATATTAATTAATTCAAAATATTTTCTAAGAATCTCAATCAATGTTTTTTTTGAAAGTGCACATTTTGAATTTATGCTAATCTCATTTTCACTATTAATAAGATATATTAAAACTCAAAAAAATAACTACTTAAGATGGCTTGTTTTCTTTTTAATTTGTCTGGTTCAAATACAATCATTCACCATACATATACTTATAACGTTTATTGTTTTTATTTTATTTGCACGATACTTATCCAAGGAATTATTTCTTTCAACCCCAAATACCAAATTTCTTAAAGAAATAATAATATGTTTATTGATAGCTTTTATTTTATATCTTCCCTATATAACTATTGAGTTTAAAAATGGATTTCCAAATACAATGAAATTTGTAAATAATGCTTTATTTCATTCATTTGATAATAGGGATGCATTTAATTCATTGGGTGAAAGATTTATTTTTGCAAAAAAAACAAGTTGGAATTTCATATTACATTATATGCCTGGATCCAGGCAATCAAAATATGGGAATTCCCTTTTATTAATAGATTATTTTATTAATTATTTTTTTGTCTTTTTACTATTTATTTCATCAATATTTATTACTGTTTTGTATTTTATACAAAAAAATCGAAATATCCTGGTAAAAATAAACAAATCAGATATTCTATTACTTATATTTATGCTTGCCCTAATACCTTGGATAATAGCTTGGAATCATTTCCGGGTTTATTATTATTTTGGAGGGGTTACAATTTCTTTTTCAATTTTAATTGGTATGATGGTGCATTATTTAGAGTTTTTTCAAACTAAAGTATTTAACCATACCGGGAAGATGCCTATCTCTATGAATTAAAAGTATTTACCTACTATAGGTCTATGGAAAATACTTCAAAATCTAATGATATATTTAAGTATTCCCGGTTTATTATTTATTTATTTTGGGTGACAGTTATTTTATGTTTGATTCCTGTTTCTTATCAATCGTTTAACTATATAAGAAACGTAAAAAATGATGAATTAACTTATAGAAATATAAAAAAGTATTTTAAAAATATTGAAAAAGAAACAGGTTGGCCGATTGATAAAATATTGTTTAATACCGTAGTTTGGAATATCAATAGTACTGAAAACGGAAATCCAATACTAAATTACAGAAATGAATTTTTAAGAAATTCATTTGGACGGGGTGATACAAATACAAAATATCAACAAGTCCAGGATTCTTTAGGTATTATATATATTATAAAGGGGGCAAGATTGAATTCTTATGGAAAAGTTACTGAACCGGAAATTACAGAAAATCTCAGTAAGACATTAAACATGGAACTATTAGCCGGAGTGAAATTCGAAATAAAGGCTGATAATGCTACTTATTTGAAAAATATTTTGCCGAAAATTAAAATACGTAAACAAAAAGTTTTCAACAATGATGACATATTAATTTATTATGTAAGGAGCGATAAAGGAAAACCATTATCTAATTTAAGAAATGAGTTCATCCATAATAAAAATGAAAAAAAAAATTATAAAATGCTATCACAAGTTGCAAGCCGAATCATCCGATGTGTTAAAAATATTCGCTGATGAAAATATGTCATATATTATTAAACCCTATGAAAAATTATGCTGTTTAATCTTAATTAATAAACATAATCATTCTTATTCTTTCGAGCTACACTCTCTTAATCTTCGTTCAAATAAAAAACTTGATGGTTTATACAAGCCCTATTTAATTAAACAACCCCGAATTGAGTTAAACTATACAGATAGCTCGAATAACAAAATATGTTTTTTTTCAAATTCTCTTGTCGGCGGTTTTATAGGTGAAAGTACTCCATTATTTACCGAGGTTATTCAACCACCTATCAAAAAATTCCAATTAAAATTTTATTCAGAAGTGTTGGAGACTGATGATAAAAACAATATGCGATGGGTGCCAATATCGGTTGTATTGGATACAATTAGTTATTGATTTATAATGCTGTAGGAAAAATAAAGATTATATCTGATGAAAGATACTAGTCATATTCAAAGTAACGATTGTCTGATTGAAAAGCCTGATGATATAAAAATTGCACCTGTTTCACCGTCACAAAGAAGATTATGGTTTTATGATATTTTGAGTGTTACTAATGATTCGTACAACCTAAACCGGGTTTATAAAATAACCGGTGCACTAAATAAAGAAATTCTTGCAAAAAGCATAACTAAACTATTCGCAAATCAAAAATCTTTACATACAATCTTTCGTGAAAAAGAAGGAAAATTATTTCAAATAGTTTTACCTGCCCGGAAAATAGCACTGCCCGAGGTGGCCATGACACATTTTCCAATTGATGAAGTATTGAATGAATCGAATGAACTGGTTAAAAATTTTATTGAAAAACCTTTCGATATCTCAAAATGGCCCCTTTTCAGGATATGTTTGTTTAATCTTGAAAATGATGAATATTTATTTTGTTTGGCTATGCACCATATTATTTCTGACTGGTGGTCAATGGGGTTAATGTTTAACCAATTATCTGTTATTTATAATTCCATGGTGATACAAAACTCTCTTGATTTGCCGGAATTAAAAATGCAATATACAGATTATACAATTCAAAAATTAGATGAATTTGAAAGAGGTATTTATGAGGCACAATTGAACTATTGGAAAGAAAAATTAACCGGTTCATCCGAACTTAATATCCCCCATGATTATGTAAGGCCAGAATTCCCGAAAAAATCCGGAAGGCTTATTACAATTGAGATTCCAGACCAGGTTTCTCAAAAAATTAAACATATTTGTTTTCATAAAAAGGTCTCTCTTTTTGTATTTCTTTTATCAGCTTTTGGAATTGTTTTACGCCGAATATCGGGAAACAGGGATATAAACATTGGAATACCTATTGCAAATAGGAATGGGGATAATTTAGAAGATATCATCGGATTTTTTATTAATATAATTGTTATCCGGTTAAATTGCTCGGATAACCTTTCTTTTTTTGAATATTTATCTGAAACTAAAAATGTCGCTTATAAAGCATACGATAATCAAGACGTACCATTTGAGAAGATAGTAGAAACAATAAATCCTTCCAGAAACTCAAATAAAAACCCCCTATTCCAGGTTTTTTTCAATATGTTGAATTCAAACGATGCATCATTTAGCCTTAATAAGGCTGAAATACAAAGAATTAAATATAATTTTAACATAAAATCTTATTTTGACTTTACAATTTACATAACCGACAAAAAAAATACGATATCGTTTACCGCATTATATGATACTGACATATTTAAAGAAGTAACGATCAAAAACATTTTAGAACAATACAGCTATATTTTATCACAGTTAGCAGAAAACCCTGAAAAATCTGTTTCGTCATATTCAATAAGGACAATTCAAAGTAATAATTATTTACCCAATCCCAAGAAACATATAGATTCATCTTTTGGAGATGGTAATCAATTAAGTATCATTTTCAAAAATAGCAATAGCAACAAAACAGCCTTATCGTATGAAAATGAAGATTGGTCTTATAATGAAATTGATGAATTGAGTAATAAATTTTCATCCTGCCTGTTAAATCAAGGCCTTAGGCAAGGTGATGTTATTGCTGTTTTTACTGACCGTTCTCCGGCATTGGTACTATCGATTATTAGCATTATAAAAATCGATGGCGTGTTTTCGATATTTGATCCTGAAAATTACCCGAAAGAAAAAATAGAAAAACAGTTAGATGTTATCCATCCAAAGGCTACAATTCATATAAAAACTAATAAAGACGATATCGATAACATATTTATCGAACTAAAAAACCGCCCTGCTATCAATATTGAGTTACCTGCTGGCAAAAATAATATTTATGAACAGCTGAAAAAATATGATGAAGCTCCTGGCTTAAATGCCAAAGAAGCAGACAGTGATTGTTATATTAATTTTACATCAGGTTCCACAGGTGAACCAAAGGCCATACTTGGCTCTTTAAGTCCCGTTTCTTCTTTTGTAAAACACCATGTGAAGACTTATCAACTAACCTCCTCTTATCGTTTTTCCATGCTATCGGGATTGACCCATGATCCTTTGTTACGTGATATATTTATCCCTTTAAGTTTAAGTGCAACCTTGTTTATTCCTAACAATGATCTCATAAAATCAATTAAACTTGCGGGTTGGCTTGATAAAAACGAAATTAATATAATTAATATAACACCTTCTCTTGGGCGAATATTAGTGCATAAAGTTGATGAACCTGTTTCATCAATTAAATTAATTTTTTGTGGCGGAGAGCCTCTTGATGGATCATTAGTTGAAAAATTGAAAAGAAAATTTCCCTGTTCCCGGATCATAAATTGCTATGGGGCAACCGAAACGCCGCAAATTGTGAGTTACTGTGAAATACAGGATAGTTTTTTTAAAAATTATTCAGCAGGAAAGATAGAAACCATTCACATAGGCTCTCAAACGGAAACAGCTCAATTACTAGTGATCAAAAATGATGAACTTGCAGGAATTGGGGAAATTGGAGAAATATGGGTGCGGACCCCATATTTATCAAAAGGATATTATAATGACATTTCAGAAACAGAAAAAAAATTTATACCCAATCCCTTTACTACGTATAAAAATGATAAAATTTATAAAACGGGTGATTTGGGAAGGTACAATGCTGACGGGGATATTGAATTTCTCGGCAGAATGGACAGGCAAATAAAAATAAGGGGGCACAGGATTGATTTATATGAAACAGAAATTGCAATAAAACAGTATCACTCAATAGAAAATTGCGCAGTACTTGCAACAGTTGAAAAAGCCAATGAAATAACCCTGCACGCTTTTTACATTTCGGAAAATTCAATATCATCTTTAGCCATTAAAGCCTATTTAAGGCAGGTTATTCCCGAATATATGATCCCGCTCACAATTTCGAAGATTAACTCTTTGCCTTTAACCCCAAATGGAAAAATAAAATATGATTTACTTAAAAATTTTATAAAAGAAGTAGAGTCTGTTCATGCAAAAGTGCCCCCTGCAGCTCCCCTTGAAAAACAAATTGCCGGGTATTGGGCTGAAATACTGGGGTTAAGAGAAATATCAATGACAGATAACTTTTTTGATATTGGAGGGCATTCTCTTAAAGCCATTGAAGTCATTTCGGCCATAAAAGAAAAGTTGAACATTGATATTGTTTTTCGTGATTTCATCAACAACAACCTTGGACAGTTTTGCAAATTATGCGAGAGTAAAATGCAAATTGAAAAATAATGGAACCATTATTCTTTAGGGAAGAAAAAGATAAATTATATGGCGTTTTTCACAGAGGAATAACCCACGACAGGAATAGTGGGGTAATTATATGCAATCCTTTTGGTTATGAATATATGCGGGCACACAGAACTTTACACACTTTGGCCAATAAACTTGCCAATTTAGGTTTTGATGTGCTACGTTTCGATTTTTATGGATGTGGAGATTCTTCAGGTGAATTATACCAAACTAACATAAATCACTGGTATGACGATATTAATTTGGCAGTTGAAACTTTGAGAAACAGTAAAAAATATGAAAACGTAATTTTGATCGGAAACCGTTTAGGAGCATCATTAGCACTAAAAACATGTGAATTAAGAAATGATATACAAACATTAATTTTATGGGACCCCATTATTAAAGGAACTGATTATTTAAAGGAACTGAGAAATTTCCATAATGAATGGATGATCCAATCATTCTCTTTCGGCAATAAAAAAAATAATGATGAAAATGAATTACTTGGTTATGAAATAAATAGAACTCTTCTATCGGATTTAAAAAATCTCGATTTGCTCGAAGTAAATACTTTTAATTTTGATAAACTTTTATATTTATGCACAATGTCAAACGAACCATATCCTGAATTTCATGAGTCATTGAAAAACAATATCCCTGATTTTACATTTGAACATCTGCCGGGAAATTACAGCTGGGAAAAACAAAAAGACGATGAAAATAATTACATCATCCCTCTTGAATTAATAAACCTTATAACAAATTGGACAGAAAAAGTTGAACCCAATTACTGATGAAATAAAAGAATCATTGGTTCAATTTGGAGAAAATGGTGAATTGAACGGAATTGTCACACACCCGCGTGACGAGAAAACCTCTCAAATTGGAGTAATACTATTAAATGCAGGTTTTCTGCATAAGGTTGGCCCCAACCGAATCTATGTAAAAATTGCCAGGGGACTTTCTTCCATTGAAAACTGTACTGTGTTGCGTTTTGATTTTTCCGGTATTGGAGATAGCCCCTCTTCCTCAAGTAATCAAAGCCACAAAAACAGGAAAAGTTCCGAAATTCAAGCCAGTATTGATTTTATTTGTGAAAAATATAATGTGCCCAATATTATCTTAATAGGCTTTTGTTCGGGAGCTGATGCTGCATTCGATTTTCTGGGAAAAGATAATAGAACAAAAGGAACAATATTAATTAACGGATACCTGGTAGACGATGACAGAATTGGGGAGGTATATGAAAATGCCCGGCAAAACTTACAGAAAAGGTACTATAGCTCTAGTATCTTTAAATACAAACGACTAAAGCGACTTTTTACAGGAAAAAGTAATTATAAAGCAATTATTGATTTTTTTGCCCCGAAAAAAAGTAAAAGAATAGAAAAAAATGAGGGATTTAAAAAATGGATTGAAATCAAAAAAAATAGTGCTAATATAAATATTTGCATTATTCTTTCGTCCGGGAGTGTTTCATATGATATATATAAGCTTTATCTTGAAAAAGAAATGAAAAAAAGTGTTGATCCCCCTAAATTGGAGGTGGAAATAATACATAATACAGATCATTTATTTACGTTGACAACCACTCAAAATCTTCTTTTAAATAAAATATATCGTTTCATAAACCACATGAACTCGAAGGAACCACATAAAATTTCACAAGTATAGTATGCTGTCATTTTTCGCTTCACTCTTTTATTTTATTAATATATTTGTTTTGACATAGTATAAAATTTTCCAAAAAATGGATTGATGTATGAAGAATTATTTTATTTCTGTATTTAGAAACATTAAAAAAAACAAGGGTACCTCTATATTAAATATAGTTGGGTTATCTCTCGGAATCTTATGTTTTATGATAATTTTCCACTATTTTATTTCTGAAATAAGCTACGACAGGTTCCATGTAAACGGTAAATACATTTACCGTGTTGAAACTAAAATGTATAAAAACGGGGAATTACTTAACCACTGGGCTGCTACTCCTATGAAAATGGGAGAAACAATGAGAGAAGAATTCCCGGAAATAGTTTCCAATACCAAAGCCTGCCGATTAATTGAAGGAACTTTAATAAAATATAATGATAAAACGATTAGATGCAGTTCAATTGGTTTTGTCGATTCATTGTTTTTGAAAGTCTTCTCGTTCCCTTTGGTTCAAGGTAATTATGAAACAGCTTTAAACAATCCAAATAGCGCAGTTATTTCAAAATCGTATGCTAAAAAATTATTTGGGAATGAAAACCCTATGGGTAAAATACTGGAATTCAAAAATGATAAACGCGTAGATTATACTACAATTATTACAGGAATAATGGAAGATTTTCCAAAAAACTCTCATTTGCAATTTGATATTTTGGTTTCTTATCAAAATTACATTGACTTTCTTGGTGAATTTGTAACCTATTGGCCATTGCATACCGCGTATACTTTTGTTCAGGTTAGGCCTGGGGTAGATCCTAAAACAATAGATGATAAACTTCCAACAATTGTCGATAAATATTTGGGTGGATTTGCCAAAAAAATGGGACGAAAATATGAGTATTATCTACAACCTTTGTATAAAATACATTTATATAGTAACCTAACTTTTGACACGAAAAATGGTAGTGCATCTAACGTGTATCTGCTTTTCCTTGCCGGAATATTCATTTTTATCATGTCGTGGATTAATTACGTTAACCTCACTGTTTCACAATCACTGCAAAGAGCAAAGGAAATTGCTATTCGAAAGTTTGCCGGAAGCAGAAAATCACAAGTTGTTAGGCAAATAATTGTAGAAACTGTTCTTTATACCTTTTTTCCCATTATTTTATCAATTCTAATTTACCTGTTAGTAAACCCTTATATTACAAATATTACAGGTAGCAATTCCAGCAAATTTCCGCTACATATATTTTGGGTGCCTGTACTATTAATTTGTATTGTAAGCGCTTTTATATCATCATTGTACCCTGCCTTTATTATTTCTTCGTTCAAACCTGTTATGGTTTTAAAAGGAAATGTGAATAAATCAAAAGGAGGATTAATTATTAGAAAAGGGTTGACCGCCTTTCAATTTATTTCAGCAGGATTCTTAATTATTCTTATCATTTTAATTAACAGACAAATAAAATTTATCCAAAATACTGATATCGGGGTTGATATTTCAAACACAATTATTTTAAATTCCCCGATTCTTGAAAATGATTCTCTTTTTGTAACCAAAAGCGAATTATTTAAGGAAGAACTGGAAAAATATCCAAATATTGAATTTGTATCCAGTTCGGCATCAATACCCGGAAAAGATATGCTGAAATGGATATATAAATTGAAATCACAAAAGGATATTGAAAAAACTTCATATTTGACATGTGAAATTGATTATGATTATTTTAATATCTATAAACCAAAATTGATGTCTGCACAATGGTTTGTATGGCGAACTTTTAAATTCTTTCTTTTCGGGTTTCTTGAGTTTATAATGACTCTGATTAAACTGCATCATCTTCCAAACA